>CAZLWT010000032.1:0-10262 GCA_964563325.1 uncultured Rhodoluna sp.
CCTCGCAGCTAATCACGGCACGGCCAAAGTGCTGCTAGATGGAGTTCCAACCCGCCGACTCAAGCTTGCCGAAAGAATCGCGGCCGTAATCGCCAAAAATGAACCTTCATTTGACGCCAAAGCTTCGGTTGGTCGACTGGACATCACCATGTATCGTGATGATCTGTCAAATAATCCAACCCGAGCAATAACCGAGACCTTTATTCCAAGCCAGGGGCTTGACGACAAAGTTGTCGTCTTGGTGGACGACGTGCTATTCAGCGGCCGAACTATTCGGGCGGCGCTAGATGCGCTAAACGCTCTGGGCCGACCAAGGGCCGTGAGGCTTGCTGTTTTAGTGGACCGCGGTCACCGAGAACTTCCTATCCGAGCCGATTTTGTAGGTAAGAATCTGCCCACAGCGCGTGAAGAGAAGATTCGCGTGCACCTACTCGAGACCGACGGCGATGAGTGTGTGGTGATTGAGGGATGAGCCAGCTCAGACACCTGCTTTCGGCAGCAGACCTAGATCGAACTGCCGCGATAGCGATTCTTGACACCGCCGAAGAGATGTCAAGCGTCAACCATCGCGACATCAAGAAGTTGCCGACTCTGCGCGGCAAGACCATCGTCAACCTATTCTTTGAGGACTCGACGAGAACCCGAATCTCATTCGAACTGGCAGAGAAGCGCTTGTCGGCCGACGTCATCAACTTCAGCGCCAAGGGTTCCAGTGTCTCTAAAGGTGAGAGCCTAAAGGACACGGCACAAACCCTCGAAGCGATGGGGGCCGATGCTGTCGTGATCAGGCACTGGGCCAGCGGGGCAGCTAACGTTTTGGCTCACAGCGGTTGGATCAACGGCTCAATCATTAACGCCGGTGATGGCACTCACGAGCATCCAACACAGGCTCTGCTGGATGCTTTCACAATCAGGAAGCGCCTTCATGGCGCTGCTTCTAACGGTCGAGATCTAGACGGTCTCAAGGTGCTAATTGTAGGGGATGTCCTTCACTCCAGAGTTGCCAGATCAAATGTGAAGCTCTTGGCAACCCTTGGGGCCGAGGTGCACCTGGTAGCACCCCCAACGTTATTGCCAGTGAAACTCGACACCTGGGCCGAATCAGTGCACTATGACTTGGATACCGCTTTGCGCGAGGTTCAGCCGGATGCCGTGATGATGTTGCGAGTGCAGGCCGAAAGAATGAATGCCGCTTTCTTCCCTTCCGAACGCGAGTATTCGAGGCTTTGGGGGTTCAACACCGAGCGCCTCAGCTTGCTCAAACCACAAGCGTTGTTGATGCACCCGGGACCGATGAATCGGGGTCTCGAAATTACTGCTTCGGCGGCCGATTCACCGAATTCGACGATCCTCGAACAGGTTGCCAACGGAGTTTCGGTGCGCATGGCAGTTCTATTCCATTTGTTATCCGGTGAAAAGGAATCTAATTAATGACCGTCTTACTGCTCAGATCAGCGAAGCTGGCCGATGGAACCGTGCTCGACATTGAGATCACCGATCAGCTAGTCACGGCAATGGCTGAGAATCTTCCACTGAATGATTCCGCGCTTGTCTTGGACTGCACCGGACTCATTGTTTTGCCGGGGTTTGTCGATTTACACACGCACCTGAGAGAACCTGGTTTCGAACAGAGCGAGACCGTGTTGACCGCGAGTAGGTCTGCGGCAGCCGGCGGTTTCACCGCGGTGCATGCCATGGCAAACACCAGCCCGGTTGCCGACACCGCGGGTGTCGTAGAGCAGGTGCAGGCCTTAGGTTTGGTCGCCGGTTTCGTCGATGTCGTGCCTATCGGTGCGGTTACGGTTGGTCTTGATGGAGTACGTTTGGCTGAAATTGGTGCGATGGCCAACTCTAAAGCCGCCGTTAGGGTATTCAGCGACGATGGAAAATGTGTCTCAGATCCCGTGCTGATGAGGCACGCTCTTGAATATGTGAAGGCGTTTGACGGTGTTATCGCCCAGCACGCTCAAGAGCCACGGCTTACCGAGGGTGCCCAAATGCACGAGGGCGAGGTTTCTGCCGAACTCGGTCTTGCCGGCTGGCCGGCTGTTGCAGAGGAAGCCATCATTGCTCGAGATGTTTTGCTGGCCGAGCACGTGGGGTCTAGATTGCACGTTTGCCACCTTTCGACCGCCGGTTCAGTTGACATCATTCGCTGGGCCAAAGCGCGGGGTGTTCAGGTGACCGCTGAGGTCACGCCGCACCACCTTTTGCTCACCGATGAACTGGCAAGAACTTACGACCCGGTCTACAAAGTGAATCCGCCGCTTCGGACTCAAAACGATGTACTAGCGCTGCGCGAGGCTCTGATAGATGGAACCATCGACATCATCGCGACGGATCACGCACCTCATCCGGTTGAGTCTAAGGACTGCGAGTGGGCCTCTGCAGCCTTTGGAATGATTGGTCTTGAGACCGCCGCTTCGGTTGCAATCGACGTGCTGATCAAGAGTGGCAAATCGAACTGGCAACGCCTCAGCGAAGTGCTATCGATTAACCCGGCAAAGATTGGGCGACTGACCCAGCAAGGCAGGTCGATTCAGGTCGGCGAAATCGCCAACCTGGTCGCCATCGACCCAAACCTGACCACCACGGCAATCAAGACCCAGTCAAAGAGCAGCAACAATCCTTATCTGGGGCTCGAATTGCCGGGCAAAGTGGTACACACGATTTACCGGGGATACCCAACAGTTTTGGACGGCCAAGTGGCAGAGCAGGGTAGAAACTGATGGGTCAAACTAATCTGGCAGTTGCTGCCGCAACCGTTATCGCCGCCCTTGCTCTTCTGGCTGCTCTCAGCTGGAAGGCCAGAGCGAACCGTCAGGCGAAACTCTTTTCGGCGCCCAACGAGGCCCTAGCTGATGGTCTTTCACTTCTGGGCCCAATTCCGGCGAAGTATGTGTCCACGACCACCTTGGCTGATCCACTCGATCGAATCACCGCCCATGGTCTTGGCATGCGTGGCAACTGCAGCCTCGTCGTTTTCGATTCTGGAATAGTAATCGACCGCAAGGGCGAAAAATCCATCGCAATCGCTCTTTCAGCGCTAAAAGCCGTCCGCGTTGCCACCGCCACAATTGATCGGGTTGTCGAAGCCGACGGACTAATCAAGATTGACTGGACACGCGATGGTCAAGGTCTCTCCACCTTCCTTCGCGTCATCGAAAACAGCGAGAAATCCAAAGTAATTGCACAGCTAAACCTCTTGCTATTGAAAGGGCAAACCAATGACTAAAGCGGTTCTAATCTTGGAAGACGGTCGTGTCTTCACGGGTAAAAGCTATGGAAAATTGGGTCAGACCCTGGGTGAGATTGTTTTTGCCACCGGAATGACCGGCTATCAAGAAACCCTGACCGACCCTTCTTATGCTGGGCAAATAGTCGTGCAGACCGCCCCTCATATTGGCAACACGGGAGTAAACGAGCGCGATGAAGAGTCAGACCGCGTCTGGGTATCGGGTTATGTTTTGCGGGACCCAAGTCGCGTGGTCTCTAACTTCAGGGCTCAGGGTTCATTGGGCACCGAGCTCGAGCGCTTCAGTATCGTGGGTATCAGTGGTGTGGATACCAGGGCACTGACTCGCCACCTGCGCTCAGCCGGTTCGATGCGGGCCGGTATTTTTTCGGGGGATTCGCTGAGTTTGTCGGCCGAGGAGCAGCTCGACATTGTGCGCTCCTCAAAGCAGATGAAGGGCTTGTCGCTTAGCGATCAGGTGTCAACATTGCAAAAGTACGAAGTTGCGGCCACGGGCGACCCGATTGGTAGGGTCGCAATCTTGGACCTCGGAATTAAGCGGTCAACCATCGAGCACATGGTTGCCAGAGGGCTTTCGGTATCGGTTTACCCAGCCAAGACCTCGGCCAATGTACTTCTTGAGGGTCAACCCGATGCGGTCTTTTTCTCAAACGGGCCAGGTGACCCAGAAGCTTCGGCCGCTCAGGTTTCCCTGCTCAAAGAGGTTTTGCAAAAGCGCATTCCATTCTTCGGAATCTGCTTCGGAAACCAACTGCTTGGCCGGGCCCTTGGTTTCGAAACCTATAAGTTGACCTTCGGGCACCGTGGCATCAATCAGCCAGTTTTGGATCGAGCCACCGGCAAGGTTGAAGTCACCGCACACAACCACGGATTCGCGGTGCGAGTGCCAGGTGGTGAAACCGGTGAAGCCGTGGATTCACCCGCCGGATTTGGTCGCGTTCGCGTTAGCCACATCGCTCTCAATGACAACGTGGTCGAGGGCCTGGAATGCCTTGACCTGCCGGCGTTCTCGGTTCAGTACCACCCAGAGGCTGCGGCCGGGCCCCATGACTCAAACTACCTCTTCGACCGCCTAGTTGAAGTAATCAAAGCATCTAAAGTAAAGGGCGCCTAATGCCAAAACGAAGCGACATTAAATCGGTTTTAGTCATTGGCTCCGGCCCAATCGTCATCGGTCAGGCCTGTGAGTTTGACTACTCGGGCACCCAGGCCTGTCGCGTTTTGCGTGACGAGGGCATTCGGGTCATTCTCGTAAACTCCAACCCGGCCACAATCATGACCGATCCGGACTTCGCGGACGCTACCTATATCGAGCCAATCACGCCTCAGGTGATTGAAGCCATCATCGCCAAAGAGCGCCCAGACGCGATTTTGCCAACCTTGGGTGGCCAAACCGCCTTGAACGCGGCCATGGCCCTTGACGAGCTGGGTATTCTCGCAAAATACAACGTCGAACTAATCGGCGCTAAGGTCGAGGCCATCAAAAAGGGTGAAGATCGACAAATCTTTAAGCAGCTGGTGCTAGACGCCGGCGCAGACGTGGCTAAATCGGTGATCGCTCACACGATGGATGACGTGCTCGGCGCGGTCGCCGTTCTTGGCTACCCAATGGTCGTGCGCCCATCGTTCACAATGGGTGGACTCGGTTCCGGTTTCGCATATAACGAGACTGACTTGAGACGAATCGCCGGAGCGGGATTGCAGGCCAGTCCAACCACCGAGGTTCTGCTTGAAGAGAGCATTCTTGGTTGGAAGGAATACGAGCTCGAAATGATGCGCGACACCGCCGACAACACGGTTGTGGTTTGCTCAATCGAGAATGTGGACCCGGTGGGCGTTCACACGGGAGATTCGATTACCGTGGCGCCAGCACTGACCCTAACCGACCGCGAATACCAGAACCTAAGAGACATCGGCATCGACATCATTCGTGCGGTTGGTGTCGACACCGGCGGTTGCAACATTCAGTTTGCCGTCGAGCCATCAACCGGGCGCGTTATCGTCATCGAGATGAACCCCCGGGTGAGCCGTTCATCGGCTCTGGCTTCAAAAGCCACCGGTTTTCCGATTGCGAAAATTGCTGCGAAACTTGCCATCGGTTACACATTGGACGAAATTCCCAATGACATTACCAAGGTGACCCCTGCCAGTTTCGAGCCGACGTTGGATTACGTTGTCGTAAAGGTTCCACGCTTTGCCTTCGAAAAGTTTCCGGCGGCCGACACGACACTGACGACAACCATGAAGTCGGTCGGCGAGGCAATGGCGATTGGTCGAAATTACTCTCAGGCGCTGCAAAAGGCGCTTCGCAGTCTTGAGAAACGTGGCAGCAGTTTCCACTGGGGTCAGCAACCGAAATCGGCGGACGAACTTCTAGAAATCTCCAAAACCCCAACCGATGGTCGCATCGTCACTGTGCAGCAGGCGCTCAGGTTCGGGGCCACTGCGGAGCAGGTGTTTGAGGCAACCAAGATTGATCCCTGGTTCATCGACCAGATCGTTCTGATTAACGAGGTGGCAACATCCATCGCGACTGCCGGCCACCTCGATGCCGACGTCATCTCATTGGCAAAGGAACACGGTTTTAGCGACCTCCAGATTGCTGAACTGCGCGGCATTACCGAGTCCGAGGTGCGAGCAATTCGTCACGGTCTCGGTTTGCGCCCGGTGTTCAAGACCGTTGACACCTGTGCCGGTGAATTCCCTGCCGAAACCCCATATCACTACAGCACCTATGAGCAAGAGACCGAGGTTACTCCCTCCGATCGTAAGAAGGTCGTCATTTTGGGTTCGGGACCAAACCGAATCGGTCAGGGCGTGGAGTTTGACTACTCATGCGTCCACGCATCGTTCGCGCTGTCCGATGCCGGCTATGAAACCATCATGATCAACTGCAACCCGGAAACAGTTTCGACCGACTACGACACCTCTGACCGCCTGTATTTCGAACCGCTAACCCTCGAAGATGTGCTCGAGGTGATTCACGCCGAGCAACAAAGTGGCGAGCTGGTTGGCGTGGTGGTGCAACTCGGCGGTCAAACCGCTCTGGGCCTTGCAAAGGGTTTGGCGGCAGCTGGCATTCCGATTCTCGGAACTAGCCCAGAGGCCATTGATCTTGCCGAAGAGCGTGGTTTTTTCTCGAAGATTCTTGATGCCGCAGGTTTGCTTGCTCCGGCAAATGGAACGGCTCTCAACCTGGCGGAGTCCATTGTCATCGC
Source organism: uncultured Rhodoluna sp. (assembly GCA_964563325.1). Classification (GTDB taxonomy): domain Bacteria; phylum Actinomycetota; class Actinomycetes; order Actinomycetales; family Microbacteriaceae; genus Rhodoluna. The sequence continues at coordinate 6,475 of CAZLWT010000032.1, forward strand.
CGAACGCATTGGGTACCCGGTCTTGGTTCGACCATCCTTCGTTCTTGGCGGTCGCGGCATGGAAATTGTTTACGACAGCCCGGGTCTCACCGACTACTTCCTAAGAATTGCAGACCAGGGAATTGTCGGCCCCTCGCACCCATTGCTGGTTGATCGCTTCCTCGACGATGCCATCGAGATTGACATCGACGCCCTCTTTGACGGCGAAACGCTATACGTTGGTGGCGTCATGGAACACATTGAAGAAGCGGGAATCCACTCTGGAGACTCGAGTTGCACGCTGCCACCGGTGACCATGAGCGACGCTCAAATCGCCAGGGTTCGAGACGCAACCTTGAAGATTGCTCAGGGCGTTGGAGTCCGAGGACTGCTAAATGTGCAGTTCGCTCTCGCCGCCGACGTTCTTTACGTGCTCGAGGCAAATCCTAGAGCCTCAAGGACCGTTCCATTTGTGTCGAAAGCATTGGGCATTACCCTTGCCAAGGCCGCCGCACTGGTCATGGTGGGTCGAAGCATTGAGTCGCTGATTGCTGAGGGCCATCTGCCAGAAAAGGATGGAACTTACATTCCGGCTGGTTCACCGATCGCCGTGAAAGAGGCGGTTCTGCCATTCAAGCGATTCGCCACGAAGGATGGAAGATTCGTAGACTCTCTGCTCGGCCCTGAAATGCGCTCAACCGGTGAGGTTATGGGAATCGATGTTGATTTCCCGACGGCATTCGCCAAGAGCCAATCGGCCGCTGGCAGTGCTCTTCCCACCTCGGGAACGGTGTTCATCTCGGTTGCCGACCGCGACAAGCCACAGGTTGTCTTACCAGTTCGCAGACTGCAACAGCTTGGCTATAAGATTCTGGCAACGTCTGGAACCGCGGCCATTCTGGCCAGACACGGTATTCACGCTGACACCGTGCGCAAGCACAGCGATGGCAATGACGAAATCGACGGTCCTTCGATCGTTGATCTAATTGGTCAGGGCAAAGTTGACGTCGTGGTAAACACACCTTCCGGGTCGAGCGCGCGAAAAGACGGCTATGAGATTAGAGCGGCAACCACGGCCGCCGACAAGGCTATTTTCACAACCATCGCTCAGTTGAGTGCGGCAATCGGGTCTTTCGAAGCCGTAATCGCCGGACCATTCACGGTGCGCTCGTTGCAGGATTACGCCAAGGACAGGGCGGTTGCTCTTGCCGGTTAGTTTCGGAACCAAGTTATCCAAAGTCTTTGCCAATCAGGGTCAACTCTGCGTTGGCATTGACCCGCACCAGAGTCAACTAGAAAGTTGGGGCTTGCCCGATTCGGTCAAGGGCCTCGAGCAGTTTTCCGGCACTGTTCTAGAAGCGGCTATTGGTCGCGTTGGCATAATAAAACCCCAGGTCTCGTTCTTTGAAAGATTCGGCTCCGCCGGTTTCGCGGTGCTCGAGAGCCTGCTAGAAAAGGCGAGTGCCGAGGGTCTAATCACCATAATGGACATTAAGCGCGGTGACATCGGGTCGACTATGGATGCGTATTTTGATGCCTGGCTCGGTAAATCTGCGCCATTCATTTGTGATGCGGTGACGGTTAGCCCCTATTTGGGTTTCGATTCACTTCAACCTTTTTTTGCCGCCGCGGAAGAACGCGGCAAAGGAGTCATAGTACTGGCAGCGACTTCGAACCCCGAGGGTGCTGCACTTCAAAAAGCAGCCTTGGAAGACACCACCGTTGCGGCAAGCATTTGGTCGGGTCTCAATAGGCTCAATTCGATCACCGGTGTGCCAGGTAGCGTGGGTTCTTTTGGCGCGGTGATTGGAGCCACCTTGAAGTTGAAAGGTTTTGGCCTGGGCGCGGTTCTGACGGAGCAACCCACAATACCGACCCCGATTCTGGCTCCGGGCTTTGGTGCTCAAGGAGCGAAACTTGACTCGGTGGTCAACCTTTTTGGTGCCTCGGCTTCGAACGTGATTGCCTCGGTCTCACGCTCGATCAGTGAAAGAGGGCCCCAGATGATTGACGAGGCTATCGACGAGGCGAATCAGCAACTGCGCATCGGTCTAGCAGATTAGGCTCATAACGTGACGAATCACCTAACGGTAATATCAGGGCCAACCGCGGTTGGCAAGGGCACGGTAGTGAGATACATCCTCGATCACTTCGATAATGTCACGCTCTCGGTATCAGCCACGACAAGAGCTCCAAGACCCGGTGAAATAAACGGTCGGGACTATTTTTTCCTAACCTCGACCGAATTCGATCAGATGATTGAGCGTGGCGAGATGCTCGAACACGCGATTGTTCACGGGCACAACAAGTATGGAACCCCAAAGGCACCCGTGCTTGCCGCGCTAGCCCTCGGCAAAATGGTGATACTTGAAATAGACATCCAGGGAGCGAGGCAGGTCAAACGGGCTATGCCAGAAGCGGACCTAATCTTCATCGCACCACCAAGTTGGACTGAATTGGTTAGGCGACTCGAGGGTCGGGGCACCGAATCGGCGGGGGAGCAAGCCCGGCGATTGGAGTCGGCTCAGGTGGAGCTCGAAGCCCAAACCGAATTTGATCACGTTGTTATCAACGATGAAGTGCCCGTTTGCGCCCAAAAAGTCTTAGACTTGATGAAGGCGTAGTCGCCGAAATCTTTTGAAGAGAAAAATCAGCTGTACGCACTTTGCTGCAGCAAAACAGGAAGTTGAACCATGTCTGTAGAGAAGCTTGAAGGAATCGTTTCACCGGCCATCGATAACTTGATGAGCAAGGTGACCTCAAAGTACGAACTCGTTATCTTCGCATCAAAGCGCGCCCGTCAAATCAACGACTATTACTCGGCACTTCACGAGGGAAGCCTTTTCAATAACGTTGGCCCACTGGTTGAAACCACGATTGATGAGAAGCCTTTGACAATAGCTCTGCACGAAATTGATCAGGACAAACTGGTCAAGCACGCTGCCGAGTAAAAAGTAAAACAGGAAAATACCACCGTGCTACGAGTCGTCCTCGGGGTCACAGGTGGTATTTCTGCATATAAGGCGACTGGAATCATCCGCCTACTCACCGAGGCCGGCCATCAAGTTAAAGTGATTCCAACCGAGAACGCACTTCGCTTCATCGGGGCCGCGACACTCGAGGCACTGTCTCATAATTCCGTTGACCCAGATTTGTATTCGGATGTGGCCGATGTCAAGCACGTTGAACTCGGTCAAGAGGCCGATCTCGTTATCGTTGCCCCCGCCACGGCCAGCTTCTTAGCTCGCTACGCCGCCGGTATCGCCGATGACCTGCTGGGCAATACCCTACTGACGACTAGAGCGCCGGTCGTGGTTGCACCCGCGATGCACAGCGAAATGTGGCAACACGCCTCGACCGTTCAAAATGTTTCAACATTGCGTGCCCGCGGCGTGGTTGTGCTACAGCCAGATGTTGGCAGACTCACCGGCGCTGATTCGGGTGCCGGTCGTTTGCCTGAGCCCGAGGCCATCGTTGCCGCCGCTCTTGCCACTGCCGATGCTCGTGCCCGCAAGTTTCAGCACATTGGAAAGTTGGCGGGGAAGCGCATTCTTATTTCCGCCGGTGGAACTCACGAACCAATCGATGCTGTGCGGTTCATTGGCAACCATTCATCCGGCAAACAGGGAATAGCACTGGCCCAGGTGGCTGCGGCCGCTGGGGCGTCGGTGACGCTGATCGGGGCTAATCTGGCCACCAAACCCAGTGGGGTAGGCGAGTACATCCCGGTGACATCGGCCAGCGAGCTGGCCGATGTAATTGAGCAGCGATTGTCCGAAAGCGATGCATTAGTCATGGCGGCGGCTGTT
>CAZLWT010000033.1:0-10254 GCA_964563325.1 uncultured Rhodoluna sp.
GTGTGCTCTTCCGATCTTGAGTTCTTCAAGCGCGGCGAACTGCTTTTCACCGCCATAAACGTGAACGATTCGGTCACCAAGTCGAAGTTCGACAATAAATACGGCATTCGCCACTCGCTTCCAGACGGCATCAACCGCGCAACCGACGTGCTAATCGGCGGCAAGACCGTCTTTGTGGCCGGCTATGGAGACGTTGGCAAGGGTGCGGCCGAAGCAATGCGCGGCCAGGGTGCGCGTGTGATCATCAGCGAAGTCGACCCAATCTGCGCATTACAAGCGGCGATGGATGGCTTTCAGGTGGCAACGCTCGAGTCGGTCATCGAGTCAATCGATATCTTTGTGACCGCAACCGGTAACACCGCGATCATTCGCCCGGAACACCTCCTGCAGATGAAGCACCTGGCCATCATCGCCAACATCGGTCACTTCGATGACGAGGTCGACATGGCGGGCATCAACCGCATTGCCGGCATCGAAAAGATTGAAATCAAACCGCAGGTTCACGAGTGGCGTTTGCCAAACGGTCGCGCGGTTTTGATCCTTTCCGAGGGTCGCCTGATGAACCTGGGTAACGCAACCGGACATCCATCGTTTGTTATGAGCACGTCGTTCAGCAACCAGGTTCTCGCCCAAATTGAGCTTTTTGGCAACACCGCGGCTTATGAGTTGGGCGTGCACATTTTGCCAAAGCGCCTCGATGAGAAGGTAGCGAGGTTGCACTTATCTGCACTTGGTGTTCAATTAACAGAGTTGACCTCGGAGCAGGCAAGATATATCGGTGTTCCAGCCGATGGCCCATTCAAGGTTGACCACTACCGCTACTAAGAAGCAGGGTTATGCATGGCTAACAAGATTCTGATTGTCGAAGATGACAGTCAACTGAGCGAGGCCGTTGGGCTTTACCTTCAGTCGCAAGGATTCGAGGCGTTCTATTGCCCGGATGGTGGTTCGGCCTTCGCAACCTTTAACGAGGTGCAGCCCGATTTGGTTTTGCTTGACATCATGTTGCCAATCAAAAGTGGGCTTGAAGTCTTGAAAGAGATTCGGGCGGTTTCCAACGTGCCGGTTTTCATGTTGACCGCCAGAACCGAAACCGAAGATCAGCTTTTGGCCTATGAGTACGTGGCCGATGACTACATCACCAAGCCCTATAACCCGCCGGTTTTGGTCGCCAAAATCAAGGGTCGTCTAAACCCGATGAAGAAGCCCGAAGTTTCGAGTGACTTTGTGCAAATCGGCCCGTTGACCCTCGACATCGTGGGCCACGAGGTCAAGCGCGGCGAAGAAAAGATATTGCTAACCCCGCTTGAGTTCAACCTTTTGCTCACCTTGGCTGCTAAACCAAAACAGGTTTTCACTAGAGAAATGCTGCTAGAGACCGTTTGGGGTTATCACTACAAGGCCGATACCCGCCTGGTAAACGTGCATGTGCAGCGCCTGAGGTCAAAGATTGAAGATGACCCGGACAATCCAAAAATCGTCACCACCGTGCGTGGAATCGGTTATAAAGCGGGCCAAAGCTAAGTGAAACGCAAAGGCGTCAGAAAATCGGCGCTGGGCGTTTTTCGCAGATCGCTTCCGGCTCGAGCGGTGCTGTTCACGGTGCTGCTAAGTGGCGCCGCGCTGGTCGCGCTCGGTGGCTTCCTGGCCTATTCGATCGGCAACGGGCTTTATCAAACCAGGTTGCAGCAGTCGCTTTCCGAGTCAAAACAAGCCGTGATCGAGGTGCAAAACACCTTCTCGGCATCAAGCGTGACCGATGACGTCGCCTTGCAGACCCTCATGAACTCGGTGGTTCCCAAACTCGAATCGAGTTCTGGAAATCAAAGCCGCAAGGTTGCCCTGATTCGCACCCCGGGTCAAACCTCAACGGTCATTTTGCAAAGCCCAATATCGGCCGAACTTGACCCGAGCCTGATTCCGCTGCCGCTGCGCGATAAAGTGCCTCGCGAGACCGGCAAACTGGTCTATCAATCGATTGCCCTGCCCGGGGTTGGTTCACCGCATCCCGGCTTGGTGGTTGGCTCGGCGGTCTATCTGCCAATCGCAGGAAACTACGAGCTGTACCTGATTTACGATCTGCAAAGCGATCAGGAAACCCTCGACTTTATGCAACGCAGCTTGATAATCGGTGGTCTATTTCTAATCGTGGCAATCGGTTTGGTTAGTTTCTTTGTTACCAACCTCTTGGTGAAACCCGTGTTGGTTGCCGCGACCGCATCAGAGAAACTGGCAAACGGCGACTGGACCCAGCGCCTGCAGGAAAAGGGCGAAGACCCGACCGCGATACTGGCCAAATCGTTCAACCAGATGGCCGACAGCCTGCAAGAGCAAATCAATAAGTACGAGTCGGTTTCAAAGGTGCAGCAGCGATTCGTCTCAGATGTTTCCCATGAACTAAGAACCCCATTGACCACCATCAAGTTGGCCGGTGACGTCATCTTTAACAGTCGCGACCAACTGACCGGACCGCTCAATCGTTCGGCCGAAATCATGCATGAGCAGATTGAAAGATTTCAGGTTCTGCTGACCGACCTGCTCGAAATTTCTCGCTACGACGCCGGCGCGGTGAACCCCGAGTTCGAAGCGGTTGACCTAAACGGAATCGTCGGCATGGCCATTGTCGGCCTCGAACCCCTGGCCTCTAGCCGTGGCTCAAAGATTCGGGTCGACATTCCAAGCGGGCCGGTGGAGTGCGAAATGGATCCGAGCCGAATCGAAAGGCTGATTCGCAATCTGCTGGCAAATGCCATTGAACATGGCGAGGGCAACCCGATTGACGTTGCGGTTGGTCAAAACAGCGCCTCGGTAGCGGTGACCGTGACCGATTACGGAATCGGTATGACCCAGGCTGAGACCGAACGGGTGTTTGACCGTTTTTGGCGAGCCGACCCCTCGCGCAAACGCACCACCGGTGGCACCGGCCTAGGTTTGGCTATTTCCTTCGAAGACGCCCATTTGCATTCCGGCTGGCTGCAGGTTTGGTCAGAGCCGGGCAACGGATCTTGCTTTAGATTGACCCTGCCAAAAAACCACGCGCTCGTAATTAGAAACTCACCGTTGCCGATGCCGCCCGAGGCTCCACTTGGTAAAAACCCAAGCCCGAAAGTCACGGAGGCCAAGGGATGAGTCAAAACCGAAACCACCTTGCCCGGATAGCCAAACCGGTTCTGGGCGCCGCACTTGCCCTGCTGCTAAGCGGTTGCGCAAGCCTGCCGCTTGCGGGTGGCGTTGAGGTGGGTGCCAACATCCTAGGTGGATTATCGACCGACTACCTTTACTATTCACCGCCCAGCCCAGAGTCTGGAGCCGGCCCGGATGCCATCGTCACCGGTTTCATAACCGCCGGAACCGGCCCCCAAAACGACTACGCGATTGCCCGAGAATATTTGGCCGAGGATTTCAAATCGGTTTGGTCGCCAAACGACGAGGTTTTGATTCAAAGCCAAAAGGGCAAACTGGCTTTTGAGACGCCGAGCCTGGCCCATTACGACGCCACCATTCAGGCCACCGTCACCTCGGATGGAGAGTATTCGGCGGTGGCCAAGGGCACGGTGCGGTCTTTGGACTTCAAGCTGATAAAGCAGCACGGGCAGTGGCGAATCAGTGAGGCACCAAACCTAACCTTGGTCATCAAGCCGGTATTCGACGTTATTTTCCGCAGCTATTCGGTGTATTTCTTTGACAAACAGTTCAACTATCTGGTTCCTGATCTTCGATGGTTTCCATCGAGGGCATCAACCGGAACCAGGCTGGTCAATGCCATTCTCGATGGCCCAAGCCCCTGGTTGGCCCCGGGAGTGCGCTCTGCGGTGCCACAGGGAACCGCGTTGGCAATCGATGCGGTCACGATTGAAAAGAGCGTTGCGATTGTCGATCTAAACGCCAAGGCGCTTGAGGCCGACTTGCTCAGAAGAAAGTACCTCAAGGCTCAGCTCTATGCAACGCTCACCCAACTCACCACGGTCAAGTCGGTTGCCGTGCAAATTGACCACAGCTCGCAAGACATCGCCGACTATCGGGTGCCCTCGGTTGCCACAAGCTCTTACACCCCGGTTGCCTTGGTTGCCGATGACCTGCGCCACATTGGTAACGGCACATCTGCCGCGGTGTTTGGTGCGAAAGCGCTGATCGCCAAACTGGGAGCCACCGACTTTGCATTGAATTCCGATGAATCTCGCATCGCACTGCTGGGCACGAGTGGGCTGTTTCAGGCGAGCACCAACGCAATTGGCTCAACTCCGCAGTTGGCCGATGCCCGAACCGATTTGCTCGCACCGTGTTTTGATTCACAGGGGTATCTCTGGGCCATCTCTAAGTCGGGCTTCAGTTCGGTTGACGCCGTGGCGGCCAGTGGCGATCATCTGAAAGTGCATGCGCCATGGCTGGCTAACTTCCGCCGAGTGTCTTTTGACATCAGCGCCGAGGGCACCAGGGCAATATTCGTGGTTCGTTCGGGCGCCGGCACCCAGTTGCTGCTTAGCTCGGTGGTTCGCGATTCACAGGGTGCTCCGGTGTCGCTTTCGAAGCCAATCAGAATAGTGACCGATGCCGAGAACCCCCAGAGTGTTTCTTGGGTTGACTCGCTAAACATCGCCGTTGTCGACCGCGCCAATGGGGCCACGGCAAGCTGGCCTACGCTTCTTACGGTCGGTGGCAAGGAACGCAAGTTGGCCAGCATCAACAGCGTGAAGTCCGTCGCGGCGAGCAACACCGATTCTTCGATCTATGCACTCACCGACTCGGGCGACCTTTTCCGATACGACGTTTACAACTGGAGCAAGGTCGATTCCGCAATCAACGCGGTCCATTTCTCGGGCTAGCCACCAATCGCGGGCATTTTCGGCGCGCCCTTTTTCCACCCCTATTTTTTCCACACGCCCTTTTTCCACAGGGGGATGCGGTTTAGCGCAGTCCACTTTTCGTGGCCGGTGGCTTTTGGGCGGTCGCCTCGTGCGCGAGGCTTTCAGGGTGCTAGAAGCCCTGCTCGATTTACTGCTTCCAACAAACTGTTCACTCTGCGGCTTGTCTGGCCCGGTGCTCTGCCCCGAATGCATTGCCACTTTGCCAATTCGCGAGCGTCAACTTAGCCGCGGGCCCATAACCGGCTGGGCGGTGAGCGACTATGACGAGACCGCGGCCACCCTCGTGCACCAGTTCAAAGAGAATCACCGAAGTGCACTTGCCAGACATTTGGCCACCCCAATGGCTGGCGCACTGCTGGCACTGGCGGGCAATTCGCAGCTGGACATCGGTGCCCAAGTGTTGGTGCCGCTGCCAAGTCGGCGCGCAAACACTCGAAAGCGCGGATTTTCACCGGCCGAGGAACTGGCCGAGGAACTGGCCAAGGCGCTTCGTCGGCGCTGCCCGTCCGGGCAGAAACCTTTGGTTTTCAACGGCTTGACCTTTGCCCGCGCGGTCGCCGACCAGGCCAGTTTGACAGTCTCGGGTCGGCACGAAAACCTGAACCGCAGCATGCTGGGTTCAAGGTTTCTAGCGGGTCGACAGGTTCTGTTGATTGATGACGTGATTACCAGTGGCGCCACAATCCAGGAAGCGGCTCGTGCGCTGGGGCAAGTTGGTGTTGGCCAGGTCCGCTTCCTAGTTTTTGCCGAGACTCTGCTTAAAAGCACTGCGGGAAATTGAAAATGGGTCTAACTTTTAAATACGGGCAACGTTGCCCGAAACGGAGGTAATCATGGAAGTTAACATTTCAACCCGAAACCTCGAAGTGTCGGATCGATTCCGAGACTATGTGTCTGAGCGAGCTCAGAAAGTTGAACATCTGGTTCAACGCGTTGAGTCGCTCAACATAAAGGTGACCAGGCATGACCACAATCGCAACAGTGGCCCAGAAGATCAAGTCGAACTCACGGTTTTTGAGCCGGGGCACGTTATTCGTGCCGAGGCTCAGGCGTCTGAGAAGTTCGCCGCCTTCGACATGGCCTTTGACAAGCTGATCGAGCTTCTGCGTCGCGCCAGCGACCGCTCCAAGGTGCACCGTGGTCTGCACAAGCCAACCTCAATCACCGAGATGACCGCGCGTGGCTTCTCTGAGCTCGATGTCAAACCGGTTTACGCCGGCATATTGCTGAACCCGGAGCAGCGAGTTATGAAAGAGCCACAGCAGGCCGAGCCAGATTTTGGTGACAGCCCCGTTGTGATTCGTCGCAAGGAGTTTGTTGGCAATCCAATGAGCGTTGACGACGCGCTGTACCACATGGAGTTGGTAGGCCACGATTTCTACCTTTTCCTTGATGAGGACACCGGCAAGCCCTCGGTGGTTTATCGTCGCAAGGGTTGGAACTATGGAGTAATCACGCTTTCCTAACAGCGAAAAGTAAGCCTAGGGCGTAAGGGCCCAACCTGCATAGGTTGGGCCCTTCGTCTAGGATTGAAGCAATCGTCCGAACCGTTTGGAGCCCCAACTTGGCAAACATCATCGACAAACTTTTACGTGCTGGCGAGGGTCGACTTTTAGCCAAGCTGCGCAACTACGCCGAAGCCGTAAATCACCTCGAAGAAGACTTCAACAAGTTAACCGACGAAGAACTTCGCAACGAAACCGAAACTCTCAGAAGCCGCTACTCGGCCGGCGAGAGTCTCGATGACCTTTTGCCGGAGGCTTTTGCGGCGGTTCGCGAGGCCTCGGTTCGAACCCTTGGAATGCGTCCGTTCGACGTTCAAATCATGGGTGGCGCCGCATTGCACCTGGGCAATATCGCCGAAATGAAAACCGGTGAGGGAAAGACCCTGGTGGCCACCCTTCCGGCTTACCTAAACGCCATCGCGGGCCGCGGTGTTCACATCGTGACCACAAACGACTTTTTGGCCGGCTACCAAAGCGAATTGATGGGTCGCATCTTCCGCGCCCTGGGCATGACCACCGGTTGCATCCTCTCTGGCCAAGAGCCAACCGAGCGACGCGATCAGTATCTTGCCGACATCACCTACGGCACCAACAACGAGTTTGGTTTCGACTATCTGCGCGACAACATGGCTTGGCAGCAAGCCGACCTGGTTCAGCGCGGTCACTTCTTTGGAATCGTCGACGAGGTCGACTCGATTCTGATTGACGAGGCTAGAACCCCATTGATCATTTCGGGCCCAGCCTCTGGCGAAGCCAACCGCTGGTTTGCCGAGTTTGCCAAGATCGCCACGCGTTTGCAGCCGGTCATCGACTACGAAGTCGATGAAAAGAAGCGCACCGTTGGAATCTTGGAGCCGGGAATCGAAAAGGTCGAAGACTACCTTGGAATTTCCAACCTTTACGAATCGGCCAACACCCCGCTGATCTCGTTCCTAAACAATGCGATTCGCGCCAAGGCCCTGTTCAAGCGCGACAAAGACTATGTGGTCATGAACGGCGAGGTGCTAATCGTTGACGAGCACACTGGTCGCATCCTGGCTGGTCGTCGCTACAACGAGGGAATCCACCAGTCGATTGAAGCCAAAGAGGGCGTAGAGGTCAAGGCCGAAAACCAGACCCTGGCAACCGTGACACTGCAGAACTATTTCCGTCTTTACAAGAAACTCGCCGGCATGACCGGAACCGCCGAAACCGAAGCTGCCGAATTCATGGGCACCTATAAGCTCGGCGTGGTTGCGATTCCAACCAATAAGCCGATGGTCCGAAAAGACCAGCCCGACCTGATTTATAAGAACGAAGAAGTCAAGTTCGCCATGGTGGTCGAAGACATCGCCGAACGCAACGAAAAGGGTCAGCCGGTTTTGGTGGGAACCACCTCGGTTGAAAAGAGCGAGTACCTTTCCAAGTTGCTAGCAAAGCGTGGCGTTCGTCACGAGGTCTTGAACGCGAAGAACCACGCTCGTGAAGCCATCATTGTGGCTCAGGCCGGTCGCCTCGGCGCCGTCACCGTGGCCACCAACATGGCTGGTCGTGGAACCGACATCATGCTTGGTGGAAACTCTGAGTTTCTAACCGTTGAACAACTCAACCTGCGTGGTTTACACGCCGATGAAAACCCTGAGACTTACGAGGCTGCTTGGGCCGAGGCTTACGCCGAGACCAAGGCAATCGTTGCCCAAGAAGCCGAGAAGGTGCTGGCCGTTGGCGGTCTTTACGTGCTTGGCACCGAGCGTCACGAATCCCGCCGCATTGACAACCAGTTGCGCGGTCGTTCGGGTCGCCAAGGTGACGTTGGTGAATCACGTTTCTACCTTTCGCTAACCGATGACTTGATGCGGCTGTTCAACTCGGGCGCCGCAGTTGCCATCATGAACCGATCCGGTGTGCCAGACGACATGGCTATCGAATCCAAGGTGGTCAGCCGGGCGATTGCCAGCGCGCAGAGCCAGGTCGAGGGTCGAAACGCCGAAATTCGCAAAAACGTGCTGAAGTACGATGACGTTTTGAACCGTCAGCGTGAAGCGATTTACAGCGACCGCCGTCACATTCTCGAAGGCGATGACATTGCCGTCAGGGTTGACGAGTTCCTTGAAGAAGCCATCAAGACCATCGTGAACCAGCAGCTTTCCGAAACCAATGGCAGCGACTGGGATCTGGAAATCCTCTGGGCCGAGCTCAAGACCATTTACCCGATCGGCATCACCATCGAAGAGGTGCTCAGCGAAGCTGGCATTCGCTCGAAGCTCACCACCGCTTGGCTGACTCGCGAACTTCTAAGCGATGCCAGGTTGGCCTATGTAAACCGCACCGCTCAGATCGGCGAACCTGCCATGCGTGAGCTTGAGCGCCGGGTTGTGCTTTCGGTTATCGACCGCAAGTGGCGCGAGCACCTGTACGAAATGGATTACCTCAAGGAGGGAATCGGGCTTCGTGCCATGGCGCAGCGTGACCCGCTGGTTGAATACCAGCGCGAAGGCTTCACAATGTATCAGCAGATGATGGGCGCGATTCGCGAAGAGAGCGTCGGCTTCATGTTCAACCTAGAAGTTCAGGTTGAGGTTGCTGCCGATCACACCGAGATTGCGGCGAAGGGTCTCGAAGCCCCGCAGCAGCAGGCTCAGCTAACCTACACCGCCCCGACCGAAGACGGCGATGCCGAGGTGCGACAGGTACGCCCTCGGAATAACCGCCAGCAGCCACCAGCCAACGATGGCAAGGGCAGCAGCTTCTTCAAAAACTAGTTAAAAGAGAGCCCCACCGGGGAGCAACGACTTTGCGTTGTTCAACCCGGTGGGGCATTTTTCTGCTTGGGGGCAGATATCAGAGAACCGAAATGTTGGTGGCTCGCCACCGCTTGTGAATCGGCTCAAGCCTTATGGTCACCGCTCTGGTGCGAGCGGCATCGGTTAGCAAAATAACGGATTCGATTACGCCAGGAACGGGCGATTCTGAATGCACGCGTGTGACGGCAAACTTTGGCATCAGCGCCGGGCGACCAAGGGTGGCGTTTGCCCTGGCGCGAAGCACAACGCGGGCGCGCAGCTTTTCATAAACCTGATCGGAAAGCACGCTGGCCAAATGGTCAACGGGGCGAGCTCCAGCGATGACCTCGACAACCGAGGTTGCTAATGCCGGCAGCAACGGCAGTGGGTCTGGCATGGCCGCGACCTCATCGGCAGTAAGCGAAGGCTGGTCTTCTTCATCGAACCAAAACCTAGCGCGGCGTTTTGCCGCTGCCGTATCGGCGTCTGACCCATTAGCCAGTCTGTTTGCTTTAGCCATCTGTATCCCTCCGCAAGTCAATGAACTGTTAGTTCAAGTTATTGCCGTGGGTCTTTCTATTTAACCGCAAAACCCAAAATTGTGGAAAACTTTTTTCCAGCAAAATCGGCAGGGTCAAGAATGGCACCCGTGAATCCAGAAGATTATCTTGAGCATTTAGAAGCCCAGTTTCTGCAGCCAGAACCCACCACGGGCGGCTCTGCTGGCGACCTGCGTTTTCGCTGGTTGACCAGCAGCGTTTTGCTGGTGCGGGGCGACGAGGTTATCCATCGTCTTATTGCACCGGTAATCGGGGCAGATTACGTTGCCGGACTGCTCAGCGAAAAAGCCGAGTGGTTGCTTTTGCCAAGCTCGCGGGTTCTGCGACTGGATTTTGATTTTGCACCAACCCTGCCGCCACTGCGTTTGGTTGAGCAGTCGGCGACCGAGTTTTTGGCGAGTTTGCAATTGCCGATAGCGGCCAGTTGGTTGGTAGCCGGCCAGCCAAAACAGCAGGGTTGGTTGGTTGATGCCAGGGACGGTTTCGTTTTTCTCGCCGAGGCGGGCAGCCGGCTACCGTTTGCGGTGCCTATTTTGCGACTGGGATGGCTGCGGCTCAAGTC
>CAZLWT010000034.1:0-10013 GCA_964563325.1 uncultured Rhodoluna sp.
AGGTTCAAATCCTGTTAGCCCGACTAAGTGAAAATGGCACTGCGACAACCCTGAGGAAATCTCGGGACAAACGTGCAAAAACATCCTTAGAATTAGTACTTACGCGCAACATTATCCAAACGGTTGCCCTAGTCCTTTCCGAGGGGTGAATCTCAGATGACTCTTACTTTGCAGAAGCCAGAGGCGAAAGCCGAGCCTAGCGTTTTGGCACCTGAGCTACCCACTCCTCCAAACGATTTTGAACTCTGGTGGTACCTGGGTCGGCAGCGGCGTGAGGTTCAGATTGCCATGTCGCTGTCTTTTGTTATCGCATCTGTGAGCATGATCCAATTCTCAAGAAACTCCCCTTGGCTGTTCATCTTTTACATCCTTTTGGGTATCAACATAGTTTCCTCGGTCTTGCACCTTTTCACTGGGTTCAATGGCAGAAAAATATCACGGCGTAGCCACGAGCAAACCGTGGCTGCTTGGAAAGCAAGACCCGAGCAAGCTTTTGCTGACGTCGACGTTTACCTTCCCGTCTGCGCTGAAGACATCGCAGTGCTGCGCAATACCTTTTACTACACCTCGAAGATGGAATGGGGTGGCAACCTCAAGGTTTGGGTGCTAGACGACGCGGATCAACCAGAGGTAAAAGTACTCGCCGAGGAGTTTGGCTTCGAGTACATCGTTCGCGCAAATCGGGGCGAGATGAAAAAGGCTGGCAACCTCAAGAATGCCTTCAACGAGACAACAGCCGAATTTATCGTCATCTTTGATGCCGATTTTTGCCCAAGGGTGGATTTTCTAGAGCACACGGTGCCATACATGGCAAACGAAAAAGTGGGCATCGTGCAGACTCCCCAGTTTTTCGATGTTAAGCCACACATGGGCTGGCTGGAGCGAACCGCAGGAGCCACCCAGGAGCTGTTCTATCGCTGGGTGCAACCTTCTCGCGATCGCCTGGGCGGGGCCGTGTGTGTGGGCTCCTGTGCCCTTTACCGCAGGTCGGCGCTTGAAGCTATCGGGGGTTTTGCTCAGATTGAGCACAGTGAAGACGTTCACACCGGCTTGGCTTTGATGCGAGCCGGCTTCGAGACAAAGTATGTTCCCATTCTGGTTTCCCGCGGGCTTTGCCCAGACGACCTGAGCGGTTTTCTCAACCAGCAGTACCGTTGGGCAAACGGGTCCATGACCTTGCTGAAGAGCGGTAGTGCGCAAATATTTCCGCTTAGCGTTTGGCAGGCCGCCTGTTTCTGGTCGGGCTTCACCTATTACATCAGCACCGCCGTTAACGTATTACTCTTGCACTTTCCAATCGTTTATCTGCTGGTGTTTGACCCGACCGCTATTCGGGCTTCGTACGTGCTTTATTTCCTCCCCGGTTTCTTTACCTACTTTGTTTTGATTCCTAGAGCCTCAAGATTGCCCTGGCGCTTCGAGGTCATGCGTGTTCAAATCGCATACAGTCTGGCTCATGCTTTATCTATCTGGCACAAGATTCTTGGCGTCACAGCCGGATGGGTGCCAACCGGCGTGGTTGGAAAAAAGAACCCACTCGCAAGGACAATAGCCAAAGTGGGGATAACCGTTCTTTCTATCAATGTCTTGGTTCCTGCGCTGGCAATGTCCTACGACATTGCCGCTTATGGATGGAAGGAGTATTGGGCCACTGCGGCGGTTCTTATGACTTACACCTATCTGGCCGTGCCGCTGGTCTGGGGCTTCATAACCTTGCTTAACCCCAAGGTTTCACTGCCAACCTTGTTGAGGCGCAAGCCCAAACAAAAGCCACAGCGGGCGCCAAATAAAAGCGGTCAAATATCGTTGCTTCGAGCTTTCCTAACAACTTCGGGGATAGTAGCTTTCGGATTTTTCGCGACTGTGGGATTTGATGCCCCGATCGCGTTTCTAGGAAACTTCATCTTCCACTCCTAGGGTTCGGTTGCATTCGCGTACTAATACTCAGGGGAATTCGTCTTAACATTTTCGGGTTGCTAAACTGGGCTCGTGCCCATTCATTCCAAAATACAGTCGAGCTCTAGGCCTACCCCAAGGCGGGGCGCAAGAATCGCTTCCTGTGTTTTGGCTGTGGCTGTGGTGTTCTCGGCCACGGGTTGCACTGGGCCGCTGGCTGATCTGCTCTCAGGAAATCCGCTCAGGTCAAAGACCTTTTTTGTGAACCCGTTATCCGAGGCCGCGCAGGCCGCCCAGGCAGTGACCGAATGGTCTAGCTACGCCGCAACTACAGGGTTCAAGAAGCTGGCTGCGCAACCCTCAGGCATTTGGCTGACCCCAGAAAAATACGGGATGAGAACCGTGCATGAGACAGTCTCAAGATTTATGCATTCAGCCGTGAGGCTGAAGAAAACTCCCATTTTTGTTGTCTACGGTATTCCAAATCGAGACTGCGGAAATGAATCGGGAGGCGGGCTTTCTAGACGGGATTACCCTCGGTGGATATCCAAGATTGCCTCGGCTGTAGCCGATGAGGAAGCCGTAATAATTCTTGAGCCCGATTCCTTGGCCCTCACGGAAAAGTGCAACAACGAGTCTGAGCGAGTGTCTGAGGTAAGCAGCGACATTGAGGCTTTTGCTAACACTCAGGCAATCCTGTATATTGATTCTGGGCATTCTCAGTGGCTTTCGCCCGAAAAAATTTCTAATCTTTTAAATCGAGCCGGCGTGCAACGGGTTCAGGGTTTCTTCACAAACGTTGCGAACTACAACTCGACTTCGAAGGAAGAGCTGTTTGCTCAACAGGTTTCCACCCTCACCGGTGGAGCCCACTACGTCATCGATACCTCAAGAAATGGCCGAGGTTCGAACGGCGTTTGGTGCAATCCTGATGGCAGAAAACTTGGCCAGACTACCTTGGTTAACGCCGGGGGTGGGGCAGAGGATGCTCGGTTGTGGATCAAGCCGCCGGGTGAAAGCGATGGTTACTGCAATGGTGGCCCAGTCGCTGGTTCCTGGTGGGAGTCCAGGGCCGAGCAGCTACTTTTAGATTCAAACTGGTAGCAGAGACGACCTGCTAGTGGATTATGGCATTAGCAAAGATGAATATGGAGATAAAGAAATGAACTATTCAGCTGAGGAACCGCGCGTAGCGGTAATCATTGAAGACGAAGATGACATTCGCGATTTACTTGAGGTAATCCTTGTACAAGCAGGATTTCACACGATTGCAACCAAGTCGGGAATCGAGGGAATTATGGCGGTTAAGGAACACTCTCCGCTGATTACAACCCTAGATGTCAGCATGCCTGGAATGGATGGGTTTGAGGTAGCTAAGCGAATCAGGTCATTCAGCTCAAGTTATATCTTCATGTTGACTGCTCGCGATGAGGAAATTGACACCATTCAGGGCCTTGAGGCCGGTGCCGACGACTACATCACCAAGCCCTTCCGACCACGCGAACTTCGTGCTCGAATCGATGCAGTTTTGCGACGCCCGGTGGCAATGAAGCTGAACAACGGCTTCCGTGAACTTCGCGGCGAAGAGATGCCATCAGAG
Source organism: uncultured Rhodoluna sp. (assembly GCA_964563325.1). Classification (GTDB taxonomy): domain Bacteria; phylum Actinomycetota; class Actinomycetes; order Actinomycetales; family Microbacteriaceae; genus Rhodoluna. The sequence goes on from CAZLWT010000034.1 coordinate 3,497, forward strand.
ACCCGTGTTCTCGAGCGCCTAGATGCGCGTGGACCAAGCTCAACCACCTCGATGACCCCTGCCGAGATGGATGCTGTTGCCAGCCGTTCAAACGTTCAGAAGACCGAGCAAATTGCTGCTGCGCCGCGCGCCGCTGCTAGACCGGCTGCTGCACCTGCCGCTGCCCCAAAGGCGAGCGTTGCTTCGGTCCCTAGTGCTCCCGCCGTTGCAGTCGAAACCGGTGAGAACTGGTTGACACATAACGGCCTTCGATTGATGCCATCCATGAGACTGGTTGAGGTGGATGACGTTGAGGTTGACCTAACCCGCACCGAGTTCGACCTGCTAGCCTCTCTCATCGAATCAAACCGACGAGTTCGAAGCAAGGCTGACTTGGCACTATTGCTTCGTGGCGAGAGTTATGTAACCGCGTACTTCGTTAATGAATCAGACAAGCGAGCCGTTGAGACTCACATCAGCAACCTACGCCGCAAGCTAGGGGATGGCCTGAACACCCCACGTTGGATTGAAACAGTCCGTGGTGTTGGCTACCGTTTGGCACCAGCACAGTAGTAGTTACTCAAAGAAACCCGGTCAGGCTGATTGCTTGACCGGGTTTTTTTATGCCCTCGGGCGATGTTGGCATTTGGAGGCGCCTTGATTTCACACCTTGCCATAACGTTTTCAACAATATGGTCGGTGCCGGTGCCGGTGCCAGTGCCGGTGCCAGTTACAGTGCCAGTGCGGTTGTAATGCGGATCGGTGTTCGGATTGTTGAGCCCTTTCACATCCGCGCATAAAAAAACACGGTCCCAACCAAGGCTGGGACCGTGTTTCCTTTGAAGCTGTTTAGACGCGGAAGCCGCGGTAAGACTTCAATACTCTGCGGATCATGAATAGTGTCTGAACTGCTGCGGTCCAACCTAGGATTGGCCAACCGATGTCCAGGACAAGAGTCTGAGTCTTTAGCGACAACTGGGTCCATAGAAGGGCAAGAGCCGCGAACGAAACCACAGTTGCAACGAGTGGGCTTAGGAATGCGTTTCCTGAACCACCTTCGGCCTTAGCCTGCTCGGCCCAGCTGTCGGTCTGTGAGTTTCTAGCGAAACGACCCCATGCGCGAACGAAGTGACCCATACGAACCCACATGTAAATCTCAGGAAGAAATACTGAGTAGGCGTATCCGAGGTCGCGCCAGGTGCGTGCCTTCATCGACATAGCTGTCTTGATGTTCAAAACGGTTGCAACGAATGGTGGAATCAACCAGATCGGGGCGAAGACGAAGGTTTTGTTCGAAAGCGCACCGGCAAGTAGCAAAACAAACAGGAGGCGGGTGATTACGTTTACCAACATCGAAACGTTCTCAGTCCACCGCAAGCGAAGGTTCGGGTGGAACGGCATACCCTTTGTGTCGCCTCGTTGTCCAGGCCACATAAGTTCGATGGCTCCGGCGTTCCACTTTACCTGCTGAGCGTCAAGACCACGAAGGGTTGTCATACCGCCCACGAAAGCACGTGAGCTAGCGCTGATCTTGGTGAGGAATCCGGCGTTCTTGATTTGTAGTGAGAGAAGAGAGTCTTCAACTTCGCTGTCACGAACCCAAGGAGAGTTTTGACGGTTTTCGGTCATGACCTCACGCAAGGCCTTGATCGAGAAGATCGAGTACTGACCACCCAACACGGCCATGTTGCGACCGCGAAGCATGTTCTGCATGTTGAAGGCTGCGAACTGAGCTCGCTGGCCAGAGATAAGGAAGTTTTCCAATGGGCCGGAACGCTTAGCGTCATCGATGGTGTAAATAGCCGAGATGCCGCCGATGCGGGAATCCTGTGCGATTTCAGCTTCGAGTAGTTCAATGGCGTTTGGCTGTGCGGTGGTGTCACCGTCAACGCCGAGCATGTAGTCACAAGCCTCAACCAGTGAGAAGCCGTAGTTCAGGGCTCCCACCTTCTTGTCTGGGTTGCGACCGATGTCGTGAACGAAGATTTGGGTGTTCTGGGTCACGCCATCCCAGGTGCGAGAGTGTGAACCAGCGAAGTGGCTGGCAACCTTCGCGGTGTTGTCGGTTGTGTTGTTCACGACCACGTGGATAACGTCTGGGAGGCGGGTCTGGCTCAACAGGGAGTCCAGCACCTCGCCAATGGTGTCAGCCTCGTTGTAGGCCGGGATAACACAGCCGATCGAGGAGCGCATGGTTGGCAGTTCGTCAATCATGTCGTGGAAAGTGTCGTCAAACGCCGACTGGACAGGCGTGGCCTTGGAAGGGCCTCGGAAATTTTTGTCGTTTTTATTCATAATGTCAATGATTCCAGACGATTCACAGCGAATACTAGGTTTTTCCTCAGGTTTTCCATAAGTTTCTAGAAGGTATTTTGGCCGTTTTTGTCGCTGGGCGGCTTCAAGGTAGAGTGAAAACAGTTTTTAGCACTAAAAAACGACACTTTTCCAATAATGGAGGCACAATGTCACGTCTACGTATCCCAGTTTACGTCCGACTTATCGCTTTAGTTTCGGTCGCTTCGCTTGCTCTGGTGGGTTGCACGACTCTCGGGGTCTCGGGTCTGAAGGATCTGACGAAAACTGGCGAATTATCGGCGAACGTCAAAAACGACCTGACTTCTGGTTCTGCAGTCCACAACCTCGTGGCAGGCGATGCAAAACTCACGGCAACCTACTGGTCAACACTTCGCATGGACAAGTGGAAGGCCGGAATCAGCAAGCCACTCACCTTTTCTATAGCCGGAGTTGCCACTCACGGTTCGAAGCGAAACGTGTTTCTGAAGCAAGCTTCGATGGATACCGTCGTTTATGGCCCCTTTGGCACCATCGAGTCACCGCAACTGAGAAGCGACACTAGTTCTGTAAAGCCCGGCTATCTCATCAATAAGCCATTCAGCTACAGCCAGGTTTTCCAGATTCCGCCGGTTGACAAAACCGCAACCAGCGTAACGTTGAGCTTTGCCTTTGAAGTCCTTATCGAAACTGGCGTTGGCACTGGTAAGTATGTCAAGCAGACCACTAGCGATCAGATTTCGGTCGCCATTACCCAGTGATGAGTACCGCTTCGGTCGTATCGGTGGCAGGTGAAAGTAATGCGGGAGCCTAGGCGCGAGAATTTTAGGACTACCCGCTTCGCCAACGCCGAGCCCGAATCAAAGGTTGGCTTCTCGACCTCTAGACAGTTGACCTTTACCCAGGAAAACGAAGTCTCACCGCTGACTCGCCAGTTGCCAATCACCATAAGTGTTGCGTTGGCGGCAATTCTCACCTTTGTCAGTTCACCTGAGGTGTTCAACGACAGTTTCTTTTTCGTTGGCGTGATCGTGATTTTTATCACCGCCGGCGTGGTTTCCCTCGAACCTGTGGCATCAGTGCCCAAGTTGCTCATCTTGCTTCCGTTGGTAGACATTTTCGGCATTGCTCTGATGAGTTGCCATGATGGCGGAAGCATTTATTCGCTGCTCTTCTTCATTCCAATCACTTGGATGTCATCGCTTGCCTCTTTCAGGTCATCGATGCTTTTGGCAGCCAGCCCGATAGTTTTCCTGGTTTCTCTTGCCTGGGCCCATGGAACACCGCTTGATCGTCCCGAGGTCAATAATTTGGCCCTTGTTTCTGCGGTCTTAGTCGTCGTGGCCGCGGTTTCGAATCAGAGCGCCAAAAAAGTGAACGCAAGAAATGTCCTGATGCGCGGGCAGCTGGAGCTGCTTGACGAGGTGCTACTTCGCGAGCGTCGGCAACAGGACCTCTTGGATGTTGTGCTCAATTCCGTTGAAGTCGCAATTTTGCGTGTCGATAAGTCGGGCAAGACGATATTCTCAAATGCGGCCCATCGTCGCCTAGTTAGTCACTTCGGGGTAATCCCAGAGATGGAGGTTCCTCCACAGCTGTTCAAAAGTGATGGTGTCACCCTCTATCTGGAGGATGAACGCCCCTATCAACGAGCGCTGAGTGGCGATAGATTGGACCGAGAAGTTGCTTGGATCGGTGATGGCAGCAAACCACAGATGGCAGTACTTCTCAACGTCTTAGGTTTTGTCGACGAAAACAACCAACCAGACGGCGGCATCGTGGTGGCAACCGACATTACCGATGAGATGACTTCAATCCAAAGTCGCGAAGACCTTATGACTTCAATTTCACACGAAATCCGAAACCCACTAACCGCGGTTCTTGGATTCCTCGATTTGGCCCTCGATGACGATTCACTTTCGGCCGGCACTCGAAAACAGTTGGAAATAGCAACCTTTAATTCAGAGCGAATCATGAAACTCATCGAGGGATTGCTCACCCGGGTTGAAGACGACCGGCGACTGGGGCTTTCGAATGTCGATTGGCATGATCTTTCCGAGACGCTAAGTTACGCGGTAGAAGACATCTCTCCCTCGGCTTCCCTTCGCAACATCAGCATCGAGTTTGTGGATGTTAATCCGCTGTTTATGAAGTTTGATCCAATCCGGGTGCGTCAGGTTTTTGACAACCTGCTGTCAAACGCGGTGAAGTACAACAAAGACAACGGATCAATTAGGGTCACCGTGAATGTCATGCGCCAGAGTGCCGTGGCAGGCGAGGATCCCAGATCTTCCGTTGAGATTCGGGTCACCGACAGCGGGATGGGCATCGCCGAGTCGGAACAGGTTAATCTCTTCAAACGCTTCTATCGAGCAAAATCGGTCCGTGGAACGAGTATTCACGGAACCGGGCTTGGTCTAAGCATCAGCCGTGAAATTATGCGGCTTCACGGAGGAGATTTGCATCTTGAATCGGTTGGCGGTCGAGGAACCAGCGCAGTCTGTCGTTTCCAGGTTAGCAATCCAAGCACTAATCTATTTACTAAGATGCCAACAGCGTAGAGGGGCAACACCATGTCAATGGCTTTACCTACAATCGAAACCGTTCAGTTGCTAAGGGGAGTGGCCATTGTTGCCGCCGGAGCCTTGGTTATCGGTGCAAATGCGCTTGCGAAGCCAAGGCCATCCGCGAAGTATTGGAACTCGAGTTTGGTCTCGGTGTTCGGGCTGTGGACGGCACAGAATTTTGGATTTTTAGGTGTTGGAAATGTGAACTTGGGCAGCGTGGTTTCGCTGGCCTTCGCCATTCTGGCAACCGGCTCTGTCTGGTTGGGCTTTCGAATCGAAAACTCTAAATCCGCTCCGGTTGGTCGAGTTCTGGCCGTGGCAGGATTTGCCGTCTTGGTTTTGGTTCTCGGTCTGTTCATTCCACCTCTCGAGAGCCCAGTCTTGGCGTTCCTTGCGGTGTCGGCGCTGGCTGCACTCGCAGCACGCGAGTCTTTTCAAGGCGTGATGAGAAGAAACTTTTACGGCCGAGCCCTCGGATTTGTGATGCTCGTGGTCAGTGCACTGGGTTTGGGGCTCGTGGTGAGTTTTGCGTTGAACCTTCGCGCAGTGTTGGATGTTTTTCAATCCGACTCAGGAATGGTCGCTGCCGTAAGCCAACCTTTGGTTTTGAGCATCACCGGAGCTCTTGGTCTGATTTCGATAATTTCAATCGCCTGCCTGGTTTCAAATGGAAATCCGCTAAAGGTTCACAAGCCAGCAAGTCGTGGCGGGCTAGTGCTGACTCGCGAGGACTTTTCGCATCTGGCTACCGACCAGCTTGGGCGGGCCGAGCAACTAGAAACCGGAATGGCATTGCTTTCCGTGCAGGTTAGAAACATCAGGGAAATTAACGAGGTGTTTGGCAGATCAGCCGGGGACGCCACGCTTCAGGACTGCACGGTTGCCATGCGCAAAGTGCTACCGGCCACGGCCCTTCTGGGAAGAGGTGACAAGGGTCACTTCCAGGTGCTTTCGGTCACCGATTGCCTCGATTCTACAAAGCTGCTCGAAAACAAGTTGCGAACCGCGATTTCCGAACTCGTCAGTGAGGAGGCCGGGGGCATTCGACTTTCCGCCGATTTTGCTTTCGCTGACACTCGAGTTGATAAATACGACTTTGATTTTCTGGCTCAAAAATCCAATGCACGGCTAGCCGAGTCGGTCGAAGAACTAAAAACTGAGTAACGCCCGATGCGGGTGAAAATTAACGCCCGCGGGAAATACGGCACCTTGGGTTTGCCACTAGCCCTTTCGGTTCGGTCGGATAGCGTCTAAAATCAAAGTCATGCCACAGCCAACGACAGCCTCAATGCTGCAGCAGCTCAAGACCCTGCCAAACCTGCTCAGCTCGTTGCGTCTTGCCCTAGTTCCGGTTTTTTTGTTGCTGTTGCTTTCAAATAATCAACTGTGGTCAATCATCGTTTTGACCTTTTCTGGAATCACCGACTTCCTCGATGGCTTTTTGGCAAGAAAATTAAATCAAACCACCAGGCTCGGGCAGTTACTTGATCCAGCCGCCGATCGCCTATATATTTTTGCGACCCTGGTTGGGTTATCGGCCACCGGGCACATTCCGGTTTGGTTGATGATTGTTGTGGTTTCGCGGGACGTCATGCTGCTGATGGTCTACCCAATCTTGGCAACCCACGGCTATGGTCCTTTGCCAGTTCACTACCTGGGTAAAGCTGGAACCTTCGCAC
>CAZLWT010000035.1:0-9903 GCA_964563325.1 uncultured Rhodoluna sp.
TTCTCGGAAAAAAGAAGTAGGTCTAAAATGAAGAAGATTCTTTGGTTTGCAGTTGGAATAGGTTTGGGCATGTTTGCCTCCAAGCAACTGGCAGAGAACCCAAAGGCGCAGAACTTAGTTTCAGGCGCCCGCGACCGCGCCAAGGATTTTGGTGCGGCGGTCAGCGATGGCTTCCGTGAGCGTGAAGCGGAGCTTGCGAGTGAAGCTCCAGTTGCCAAGAGCTCAGATGGCAAGCGCAAGTCTCAAGCTTCAAGCAAAACAGACGCGTAGGCCCCGGACAATTGCAAACCGCTGAAATTCGCGGTCGTTGGCTCGATTATTTTGAATCCAAGGGGCACACGGTTGTTCCCTCGGCTTCCCTAATCAGCGAAGACCCCACTCTACTTTTCACAGTCGCCGGAATGGTCCCATTCATTCCATACATGACCGGACTCATCCCCGCTCCTTATTCAAGAGCCACCAGCGTCCAAAAATGCGTCAGAACGCTTGACATCGATGAGGTTGGCAAGACCACCCGTCACGGTACCTTTTTCCAGATGAACGGAAACTTCTCGTTTGGGGATTACTTCAAGCGCGAAGCAATTACCTTTGCTTGGGAGTTGCTCACCGGCTCTAGGCAGTCTGGTGGCTACGGAATTGACGAGCAAAAGCTTTGGGTAACCGTTTATCAAGATGATGATGAATCGATTGCTCTCTGGCGCGAGATCGCCGACATTCCATTTGAGCGCATTCAACGACGAGGGATGAAGGACAACTACTGGTCTACCGGCCAGCCCGGTCCTGCAGGCCCTTGCAGTGAGATTTATTACGACCGCGGACCGGCTTACGGCCGCGAGGGTGGTCCTGAGGCCGATGAAGATCGATACATTGAGATCTGGAACCTGGTCTTCATGCAGTTCGAGCGTGGCGCCGGAACTGGCAAAGACAGTTTTGAAATTCTGGGCGAGCTTCCAAAGAAGAACATTGACACCGGGCTCGGGCTCGAAAGGCTTGCCTTTCTGCTTCAAGAAGTCGAAAACCTTTACGAAATCGACCAGGTCAGACCGGTCCTGGATTTGGCAGCCGAGCTATCTGGCAAAACTTACGGGGCCAACGTAGAAGACGACGTGCGCATGCGTGTCGTGGCCGACCACATTCGATCATCTCTGATGCTCATCGGAGACGGAGTCACACCGGGCAACGAGGGTCGTGGTTACGTTCTTCGTCGCCTGCTGCGCCGTTCGGTCAGAGCCATGCGCCTGCTGGGTGTCGACGCGCCCGCCTTCGCCGAGCTTTTCGTGACCTCAAAGGATGCGATGAAGCACTCCTATCCCGAGTTGGAAACCGATTTTGCGAGAATTCAAAACACGGCGATTGCCGAGGAAGAGGCGTTTCTTAGAACCCTCGCCTCTGGAACCACCGTTCTCGACCTCGCCGTGACTCAGCTAAAGTCGACCGGCAAGACTCAACTAGCCGGCGACACCGCCTTTCTGCTGCATGACACCTATGGTTTCCCAATTGATTTGACCCTTGAAATTGCCGAGGAAGCTGGCGTTTCGGTGGATCGAGATGTTTTCAAGTCGCTGATGAATGAGCAGAAAAACCGAGCCAAGGCAGATGCCCGCGAGAAGAAACTGGGTGGCACCGACTTGTCGGCCTATAGCGGTTTGCGAGCCATGGGTGTGACCAAATTTACGGGTTATGACGAGCTCGAGACCCAAGCCAAGGTCATCGGATTACTAAAAGAAGGCAAGGCAGTCCAGTCGGTTCAGGCTGGTGATTTGGCCGAGGTATTTCTAAACGAAACAAGTTTCTACGCCGAGTCCGGCGGGCAGGATTCTGATTCGGGTTTGATAATCGGAGACGGCTTTGAACTTGAAGTGCTCGACGTTCAAAAGCCAATCAAGGGGCTAGTCAGCCACAAGGTGTTAGTTCGCAAGGGCGAACTTGGCTCGGGAGCAGCTGCGACCACCGTTGTAAATGCCGATTGGCGTTTGGGCGCGTGTCAGGCGCACAGTGCAACCCACGTGGTGCATGCCGCACTTAGGCGCGTGCTAGGGCCGACGGCTTTGCAGTCCGGATCGTATAACAAGCCCGGTTATCTTCGCCTTGACTTTGCCTGGGCCCAAGCGCTTTCTCCAGAAACCAAATCTGAACTCGAAGAGGTCACCAACCTGGCTATTCGTCAGGACCTTGCCGTTAGCGCCCAGCACATGTCGCTTGCCGATGCCAAGGCTTGGGGCGCGGTTGCCCTGTTCGGTGAGACCTATGACGAGTCCGTGCGGGTCATCGAGGTTGGCGGGCCCTGGTCTCGAGAGCTTTGCGGTGGCACCCACGTTTCGAGGAGTTCTCAAATTGGACTGGTTTCACTTATCGGTGAGGCGTCTGTTGGGTCGGGTTCTAGAAGGCTTGAGGCGCTTGTTGGAATGGAAGCATTCCGCGCATTTGCCACCGAGCGTGCCCTACTAGCTCGACTAACCGAATCTCTCAAAGCGCCAAAAGATCAGCTTGAGGACAGGCTCAACTCCGCAATCGAAGAGCTCAAGCAAGCCCAGCGGAAATTGGCTGCCCAACAGGCTTCCCAACTGCTCTCGAAGGTTCCTGACCTTTTGGCTGCCGCGGAGCAAATCGGTGCAGTCAAGTTCGTGGCACTAAACCTTGAAACCGTTGACAGCGTCGATGACCTTCGGGGCTTGGCGGTCGGTCTGCGAGATCGGGCCAGCGAGCAAGATTTGGTCGCCGCTATTTTCGGCATCGTGGCAGATAAACCCATGGTTGTGGTTGCCGCAACCAAGACCGCCCAAAATAACGGTGCGAAAGCCGGTGCCCTGGTGCGCCTAGCTAGCTCACTGCTCGGTGGTGGCGGTGGCGGCAAAGACGATATCGCTCAGGGTGGTGGCACTTCAGTTTCCGCTGTTCCCGACGCCATTCAAGCAATTCGAGCTGGGCTGGTTCGCTAGGTATGCGTTTTGGTCGGCGACTTGGAATCGACGTCGGCACAGTGCGAGTCGGGGTTGCAATGTCAGACCCGCATGGCATTTTGGCCTCACCCTTGGCAAATCTGAAGCGTTTAGCAGACGATGAACAGACCGCCGAGTCACTGGCATCCATAGTGGCTGAATACGATCTCATCGAGGTTTATGTGGGGTTGCCGCTCTCGCTTCGGGCCACCAATACCGCATCAACGATGGATGCGGTCAATCTTGCCAAAGCCATCGAGAGCAAACTCGAGTTGCCCGTGAGGCTAATAGATGAGCGGATGACCAGTGTTAGCGCGAACGCGATACTTAAGAATGCCGGACGAGGCAATAAACAGGCTCGCAAAGTTGTTGACCAAGTAGCAGCCACAATAATTTTGGAACAAGCCCTCGGCATTGAAAAAACCGGAGTCTTGCCTGGGCTGTCGATAGCAGATTTCGAAGAGGACTAGATTCACGTGAAAAGAAACCTGATGCGATTGGTGACGGTGATTGTCATCGGTTTACTCCTTGGTGGCGGTTTAGCCTTCGCTAATCGCACTGCCTTGCGCGCCGCCTATGAGGGTTTGTTTTCGAATGAGTTTTCTGGCCCATCGGTGGGCAAAGTTGATTTTTCTGTAAACGCGGGGGATAACGGCGAGCAAATCGTGCGTGGCCTCGTTGCCGAGGGAGTGTTGAAGAACTTCGCCTCCTCTTATAAGGTCGTTATCGCAAAAAATCCGACGTTTTACCCCGGCACCTTCCGACTGCAACAGAAGATGACAACCGCCGAGGCTATAGCGGTGCTGACCAATCCCAGCAATGCGGTGGTCAATCGAGTAACGATAAAAGAGGGGCTTCGAATCGGGGTCGTCTTCTCACAACTGAGTGCGGCAACTGGCTTACCGAGAGCTGATTTTGTTTCGGCCGGCAAGAACCTTTCAGCACTCGGGATACCCGGCAACGAGCCTTCGGTGGAGGGTTACTTGTACCCTGCAACCTATTCCTTTGACCCTTCACTTTCCGCGACAGAAATCCTGAAGTTGATGGTTAAGCGCACCTATCAGGAACTCGACTCCTACCAGGTGGCTATTTCAGACCGCCACCGGGTGCTTACTTTTGCCTCGGTGATTCAGAAGGAAGCCAGATTGAGGGCCGATTTCTACAAGGTCTCCGCCGTGTTCCACAATCGCCTCAGAGTGGGAATGCCACTGCAGTCTGACGCCACCGTGAGCTATGGGTCGGGTGGGTCAACCGTGACCACCACCGATGCCGAGCGTGCCAACCCGAACGGCTACAACACCTATGTCAACTTGGGGCTACCGGTCGGCGCCATCGGGGCTCCCGGTTCGATAGCCATTGATGCCGCGCTTCATCCGGTGAAAGGCAACTGGTTGTACTTTTGCGCCATCAACCTAGCAACCGGCGAGACAGTATTCAGTAATACCGTCGCCGAACACAATCAGGCGGTTCAGTTGTTCCGTGCCTGGATTCAAAAGAATCCCGGTTGGAATGGATAGGCGTCTAGCGGTAGTTGGTTCGCCAATCGATCACTCAAAGTCTCCGGCTATCCACAGTGCGGCCTATCGCGTTCTTGACCTCCCTTGGACCTACGATCGATTCGAACTCAAGCCGGGTGCACTTCGACCATTCATTGAGTCTCTGGATGAAACTTGGTTGGGGCTAAGCGTCACAATGCCACTGAAAGAGGAGGCTGCTCGATTCGCAGCAACCCTCGAGCCGGTAGCTCAACTCACCGGGGCGGCCAACACACTGGTTCGCCAAGGCGACTCATGGGCCGGGTTTAACACCGACGTGTTTGGCATTGTTCAGGCAATCACCAAATCGGAAATCGCAACGCCAGGAAGCGTGCTTGTAATCGGATCTGGCGCGACCGCTTATTCGGCAATCGTTGCGGTTCGCGATTTTGCGCCGAACGCAAAGATTTCACTACACGCGAGAAACGAAGCGACCCGAACCCAGTTGCTCGGGTTTGCAAGGGACCTTGGGCTGACAGTAGAGGTTTCAAACAATCTCATGAGGTCGCTCAAAAGCTCAGAGTTGTGCATCAGCACACTACCTGCGCATTCTCTTGACGCTGTTGCCTCTCAACTTTTGTCCAAACGCGCTTGGCATCCAAAGGGTGCTTTATTCGATGTGGCTTACCAACCCTGGCCCAGTGAAATTGCCAAACTCTGGTTGCGCAATCGAAACGTGGTGGTCTCGGGCATCGAAATGCTCTATTGGCAGGCGATTGCTCAGGTGCGCATTTTCGTGGGCGATGGCCACGAACAGCCTTTGGCTCAAGAATCTGCCATTCTCGAGGCCATGCGGCACGCTGTCGAGCTAAACGTTCAATAACCTGAAGCCCGCAACTGATTAGTTGTGGCAGAATTGCGAGTATGTTGCGTTGGATTACTGCCGGTGAGTCACACGGCCCAGAACTTATTGCCGTGCTTGAGGGTTTACCCGCTGGAATCGAAATAACGACGGCCGAGGTACAGTCGGCCCTTGCGCGTCGTCGCCTTGGATACGGTCGAGGCGCGCGCATGAAGTTTGAACAAGATGAGGTCTCGCTGAGCGGCGGCGTCCGCCACGGGCTTACTCAGGGCGGTCCGGTAGCAATAACCGTTGCGAACACCGAATGGCCGAAATGGAAAGACATCATGTCTGCCGATCCGGTTGACCCCGAGTCGCTAAGCGGTGCACGCGCGGAGCCACTAACCAGGCCAAGACCGGGTCACGCGGACTTCACCGGTATGCAGAAGTACGGTTTCCTAGATAGTCGTCCGGTGCTTGAAAGGGCGAGTGCCCGCGAGACCGCCGCCCGAGTCGCCTTGGGTTCGGTTGCGGCCAAGTTCTTATCGGCCCTCGGAATCGAGTTGGTAACCCACACGGTGGCAATCGGAACCGTGAGCTCGAAAAGCCTTGAACTTCCAAAGCCGAGCGACTTGCTGTCGCTCGACGCAGATCCATTACGCTGCTTTGATGCCGAGACCTCTGCCGCGATGATTGTCGAGGTTGACGAATGTCATAAAGAGGGCGACACCCTTGGTGGAGTCACCGAAACTTTGGTTTACGGTTTGCCACCCGGCTTAGGGTCTTATGTTCACTGGGACAGGCGGCTCGACTCTCAGCTGGCCGGTGCTCTGATGGGAATTCAAGCCATCAAGGGCGTCGAGGTTGGCGATGGATTCGAAACCGCCCGACGACGTGGCTCGCAGGCTCACGATGAGATTGAACGCGATGACAACGGCATTGTGCGACGCCTAACCGATCGCGCCGGAGGCATTGAGGGTGGAATGACGAACGGTGAGATTTTGCGCGTTCGAGTTGCCATGAAGCCCATCTCCACAATTCCTAAGGCATTGGCAACCATTGATGTCGCAACCGGTGAAGCCGCCAAGGCGCATCACCAGAGATCAGATGTTTGTGCTGTGCCAGCCGCCGGCGTAGTCGCTGAGGCGATGGTAAGTTTGGTTATCGCTAACTCGGTTCTAGAGAAATTCGGTGGAGATTCGGTATCTGAAACCAAACGCAATATGGTGTCTTACCTAGCCAGCATTCCCGAGGTACTTAGGTCCTTCGAATAGGTGCCATTTTGAAAAGTGATGTTGTGGTTCTTGTCGGCCCGATGGGTGTTGGTAAGACCACTATCGGGCGAAAGCTTAGCAAGGTGCTGAAACTGCGTTTTGTTGACACGGATTCCCTCGTGGTTGCCGAGCATGGACCGATACCGGACATTTTCGAAAAACTTGGTGAGGTCAAGTTTCGCCAGTTCGAAGAGGGTGCATTGGCGCTCGCACTGCAGGAACCGGGCATCGTGGCCACGGGTGGTGGCGCCGTATTGAGCGCGAAGTCACAGAAGTTGCTGAAAAATGCCACCGTGGTTTACCTTGCAACCAACGGTCGACACATTGGGTCAAGGCTAAAGGGTGGAAAGCGACCTTTGATAAAGGATGGCGTGGAAGCTTGGCGAAAAATTTATGAAGAGCGAAAGCCCGTCTATAAGGCGGTCTGTGACTTCGAAGTTGACACCTCAGGGAAATCCTTGGCCACTACAGTGGCTGAGATTCGAGAACTTTTAACAACAAGGTAGAGCTGGCGTAAATGTCTGATTCAAAAGTAATCACCGTTGGTGGCGATAATCCGTACCCCGTCATAATTGGCCGAGCGCTGCTTGGTGAGGTCTCAAAAAATCTCGGTAGTTCGGTGCGTAAAGTCCTCATCATTCACCCGATTGGTTTGACGGCAACAGCTGAGTTGTTGCGCGATCAGTTAGTCAGCGATGGATACGAGGCAATCCTGGCCGGAGTTCCCGAAAGCGAAGATGCCAAGCGTGTTGAGGTGGCAGCTTTCTGCTGGGGAATCATGGGAAAAACCGACTTTACGCGCTCTGATGCCGTGATTGGTTTGGGTGGCGGTGCGACCACCGACCTCGCCGGATTTGTCGCCGGCACCTGGTTGCGGGGAGTTCGGTTGATTCAGATACCCACGACGCTGTTGGGAATGGTGGACGCGTCTATCGGGGGCAAAACCGGAATCAATACCGCAGAGGGAAAGAATCTGGTCGGGGTCTTTCATGCACCCTCGGCTGTAATAGTCGATCTTGATGCGCTTTTGACTCTGCCCAGAAACGAACTGCTCGCGGGTTTCGGTGAAGTGGTGAAATACGGATTCATCGCCGATGAGCGCATCCTTGAGCTAATTGAAAAGGATGTGGCCTCGGCCACCGATCCTCTCAGTACCGTGTTCGCCGAGATAATCGAACGTTCGATAGCCATTAAGGCGAGAGTGGTTGCCGAAGACTTCAGGGAGTCGGGGGTGAGGGAGTACCTGAACTACGGTCACACCCTTGGGCATGCCATCGAACTTGCCGAGAGGTATAAGTGGCGACACGGTGCAGCAATTTCGATTGGCATGGTGTTCGTTGCCGAGCTTGGAAGACTGGCTGGAAGACTAAGCGATGAAGTGGTTGCCCGGCACCGCAGTATTTTGACTTTGCTTGGTTTGCCCATAAGTTACCGTGCCGACCGGTGGCCACAACTGCTGGCGGCTATGCAGCGAGACAAAAAATCCCGAGCCGGCAGTCTGCGCTTTGTGGTTCTAGACGGTGTTGCTAAACCAACCATCATGAACGCCCCGGCTACCGACTTGCTGTTCGCTAGTTTTCAAGAGATTTGCGAGTAGCCTGATTCAATGAGAAAAGTACTCGTGCTGAATGGTCCCAACCTCGGTCGTCTTGGGTCACGTGAACCAGATATTTACGGCTCAATCGACTATGCGGGATTGCAAACCGCTGTCACGGCCAGGGGACTCGAACTTGGCTTAGCGGCAGATGTGCGTCAAACCAACAGCGAATCCGAGCTAATCTCTTGGATCTATGAGGCGGTGGATGAATCGCTGGATGTGATCTTGAATCCGGCCGCCTTCACCCACTACAGCTACGCGCTTCGTGACGCAGCCGTGCTCATCACCAAGGCCGGTAGGTCTTTGATAGAGGTTCACCTTAGCAACCCGCACACTCGCGAGGAGTTTCGTCACACCAGCGTCATCTCGGGTGTTGCCACCGGAGTGATTGCCGGTTTTGGCATAGATTCTTATCACCTGGCGCTAGCCCAACTGGCATAGGATAACTTGCCCCGAACCCCCTAAGATTGTCAAGGGGACTTCGGGATAAGCCGAAAAATTAGGCAGTAAACGAAAATGAGCGAGATATAAAATGGCTACATCTAACGACCTAAAAAACGGTCTGGTTTTGAACATCGACAATGTTCTCTGGACCGTCATCGAGTTTCAGCATGTAAAGCCCGGCAAGGGTCCCGCTTTCGTTCGAAGCAAGTTGAAGAATGTCTTGACCGGTAAGGTCGTAGATCGCACCTTCAACGCCGGCGTAAAAGTTGAAACCGCTAACGTTGACAAGCGCGAGATGCAATATCTCTACAACGATGGCGACAGCTACGTTTTCATGGACCTTGGCACCTACGACCAGGTTTCGCTTTCAACGGCCACCGTCGGTGACGCCGCAAACTACATGCTGGAAAACCAGAACGCAGTGGTTGCCATGTATGAAGAGAACCCAATTTATGTCGAGTTGCCCGCATCGGTGGTTTTGGAAATCACCTATACCGAACCCGGTCTGCAGGGCGACCGCTCAAGCGGTGGAACCAAACCGGCAACCGTCGAAACCGGACTTCAGATTCAGGTTCCACTCTTCGTGGATCAGGGAACTCGCGTGAAGGTAGACACCCGTACCGGTGACTACCTCGGTCGAGTAACCGACTAAAGCGTGAGCTCTAGATCAAAGTCGCGCAAACGTGCCGTTGACGCGGTTTTCGCAGCCGACCTAAGAAAAATCTCACCGCTAAAACTCTTGGATGAGGTGGCTCTGCTTTATGCTGACCGTCAGAACCAAGAGGAAATCTTTGGCTACGCAAGAAGAATCGTCCTAGGTGTTGTCGAATCAAATGAAGAGATCGATGACCTGATAGACACCTATTCGCTCGACTGGAGCATCGACAGGATGCCCGCTGTAGACCGAGCGATTCTTCGAGTTGCCGTGTGGGAGATTCTGCACAACGAAGAGGTTCCAGACGCTGTGGCCATCAACGAGGCGGTCGAACTAGCCAAAGAGTTGTCCACCGACGACTCGCCGGCTTTCATCAACGGATTGCTTTCAAAAATCTCAGCGACTCGTACGGCCAAATAGCCTCTCACCCAGACTTGGCGTAAACTTAAAAAAACATCCTTTAAAGGTCGTCCTGTGAGGCGAAGAAGGAGGTGGGCGTGACTTCACGCACCGTCTTAGTCAGCGATGACATCAATCGGGCCATAACCCGCATCGCCTATGAAATCCTCGAGGCCAATCACGGCACGGCCAATCTGCTGCTAGTCGGAATTCCAACCCGCGGCGTCAAGCTTGCCGAAAGAATCGCGGCCGTAATCGCCAAAAATGAACCTTCATTTG
>CAZLWT010000036.1:0-9897 GCA_964563325.1 uncultured Rhodoluna sp.
TTCTAAGCATCGACTGCAGAGTGCCTCGGCGTCGGCATCGACTTCGCCGGTGGCCAAAATGCCCTCGTGCATCGACTCGAGGCGCACGCTCAAATCAATAATCGAGCCGGTGACCACGCTTGCAGCGGCTTCACCGAGCGGTTCGACAATGGTTATTTCGAGGTCGAGTTCCTTCATCAGACCGGGTCTGTTGATGAGCTCATGAACGGGAATCAAAAAAGGTGATGTTGTCATATTTTCAGTGTTGATTATGTTTACTTGCGGTTGGCAGCGGTAGCTGCCAAAGCACGCACGATAACGGCGGGTACGTATTTGTCGACCGAACCTCCAAGGTCGGCGACCTGCTTCACCAACGAACTCGAAACAAATCCGTGTTGCGGATCGGCTGGCATGAAAATGGTTTCGACGCCGGCTAGGTCGCGATTGACCCTTGCCATTGGCAATTCATAATCTAGGTCGGCATTGCTTCTAACACCCTTCACGAGTGCAGTTGCGCCAACCATGCGACAGTAGTCGACCAACAGCCCCTTGTCTAGGGTGTCGACAACAATTTTTATTTTATTGGCGCTTGGCATCGGTGTGCCGAATCGCCCGGCCTCGCTCAGGCTTCCTCGTATGAGCTCGATTCGCTCTTCGCTGGTGAACCGCGGGGTCTTCGCCGGATTGTGCACCACAACGATGTGCAACTCGTCAAACAGTCTTGCGGCTCTGGCCGCAATGTCTAGATGACCGAAGGTTAAAGGGTCAAATGATCCTGGATACACAGCTATCGATGGCATGAGAATAGATTACCCCTTAGCCAGGTTTTCTTGTCTTGACTGGGAAATTCGAGCCAAGGCTTCGGCAATCAGGGAGTGCTTTTCGAGAGTCGGATCGGCCTCGAATATTCTTTCCGCCTCCACTCGAACCTCCTGAATTAATTTGGCGTCTTTGATCACGCGAAGCAATTTCAAACTTGACCGGCCACCAGATTGGGTGGCGCCCATAACGTCACCCTCGCGTCGAAGTTCCAAGTCAATCTCGCTCAGTTCAAAGCCATCAAGCGTGCTAGCCACCGCCCTGACGCGTTCGAGAGCGAGCGAACCTTCCTCAGCAGAAGTGAGCAACAGACACAGTCCGGCGTTGCCGCCACGACCCACTCTTCCTCGCAACTGGTGCAACTGAGACACGCCAAAGCGGTCGGCGTCAAGCACGACCATTACGGTGGCGTTCGGAACGTCGACCCCAACCTCGATCACGGTGGTCGAAACCAGTATTTTGATTTCACCAGCGGTGAACCGGCCCATAACCTCGGCTTTTTCATCGGCGCTCAACCTGCCGTGAAGCACTTCGATTTCAAGATCCTTTAGCACTGGGATTTGCTTCAACGCCTCAAAGATTCCGGTCACCGATGCCAGTTCACGCTTTGGCTTCTTTTGCATGGCTTCGGCCGCTGATTCGGTTCCGTCTAGGTATTCGAGATCTTCCTCGGCTGCTCCCCCAGAGTCAATGAGCTCTTCGCCCGGATCGGATTCGTCGATTCGCGGGCACACGACGAAGGCCTGACGACCTGCCGCCACCTCTTCCGCGATTCGAGACCAGGTGCGGGCAACCAAATCGCTCTGCGCCAGTTGCACCACGTGGCTCGTGATGCCCTGCCTTCCCACGGGCAGTTCGGTCAGTGTTGAAACGTCAAGGTCACCGAAAATGGTGACGGCGAGGGTTCTAGGTATGGGCGTCGCCGTCATGGTCAAAACGTGTGGCGCGGTTTTGCCCTTAAGCCGCAGCGCCTCGCGTTGCTCAACCCCGAATCGGTGCTGCTCGTCGATCACTATGAGGCCGAGGTCAAAAAACTCAACTTTTTGGGCGATAAGGGCATGTGTGCCGATTACCAGTTGCGCCTTCCCGCTCACCAGTTGCAACATTGACCGCTTTCGCTCGGCCGTTGACTGCTGGCCGGTGAGAAGCACTAGGCCAACCTTCGAAGTTAAATCTGGGCCCAGGATGTTGGCTATCGATCGATAGTGTTGCGACGCCAGCACCTCGGTTGGCGCCAGCAAGGCAGCTTGGCCGCCACTGTCGGCGACGGTGAGCATGGCACGCAATGCCACTAGCGTCTTTCCGGAACCTACCTCGCCCTGCAATAGCCGATTCATGGGATGCCCCGAGCCCAAGTCCTCGGCAATTTGCACCCCTACGGCTACCTGGCCGTTGGTCAGCGTGAACGGCAGTGAGGCATCAAATTTGGAAAGCACGCCGTCGCTTGTGGCAACTCGAGAGGTGCTGTGTTGATGGCGGGTTTCAGCGCGGCGTTTCAACAGTGTTGCCTGAAGCAAGAACGCTTCGTGGTACCTGAGGGTGTCGCGGGCCGACTGCCAATCACCGTGGTTTTGGGGTCGATGGACCAAATGAATTGCATCGTTTAGCGAAATCAACTTATGTTTGGCGACAAGTTCCTCGGGTAATTCATCGATGACAGGCTCAAGGGTGTCGAGCACGACGGCCAGCGCACGTTGCAGCATCCAGGTGGTGACCGTTGATGAGGCTGGGTAAATCGGAATTGGCAAGTCTGCCCAGCGTTTAGCCTCGGCTTCGCTAATGTCCTCGGCAAAAAGCTCGTAGTCCGGGTGGGATAGTTGCAACCTGCCCTGGTAGCTGCCTATTTTACCCGCGAAGAGACCGCGCACTCCGGGCTTCAATTCCTTGGCACGCCAAGCCTGGTTGAAGAACGTGAGTGTCATAAACCCGTGTCCATCGGTGATTTTGACCTCTAGAATCACACCGTTTCGACCCGACATTCGCCGTTCACGAAGATCCACGATATCGGCCACCACGGTGACCGGTTCACCAAGTGGAACCTCGGCAATCGGGGTGAGTTCACCACGGGTCGAGTACCGACGCGGATAGTGCATCAAAAGGTCGGCCACGGTCAGCAGACCCAAATGTTTAGCAAAGGATTTGGCCGTTCGATCACCGAGTACTCGGTCAAGAGGAGTAAGCGAAAGCAACATGCTTCAATATTGGCTTAGGCTAGACCCAACATGACACGAATTATCGGCGGAGTCGCAGGATCAAGAAAATTGACCTCCCCCGCAAAAGCCACCAGACCGACCAGCGACCGCATTCGCGAAAGCATCTTCAACCGCCTGGAGGCGCGCGACCTGATCACCGATTCCGACGTCCTTGACCTATACGCCGGAACCGGCGCTTTGGCCCTTGAGGCGGCAAGCCGTGGAGCCAAAACAGCTGTTCTCGTCGAAAAAAACGGTCAGGCCGCTGCAGTTTGTGAAGCCAACTGTCGGCTTGTGCTGAAAACTCTGGATGCCGAGCGAATCTTTGTCGAGTGCAAGGTCATCATCAAACCGGTCAAGACCTTTTTGACCTCGGACGAGCAACTCTTCGACTTAGTGTTCATCGATCCGCCATACGACGTATCGAACGAAGAAGTTGAAGAAAACCTTGTGGATTTGCTTCCTCATCTAAAGGAAGACTCGGTTGTCATGCTCGAGCGTTCGAGTCGCAGCAGCGCCGTCAACTTGCCCGATGGCTTGAAGCTGGACGATGAGAAAAACTACGGCGACACAATCGTCTACTGGTTAGTCAAGGCCTAAGCGTTTACTGGTTAGTCAAGGCCTAAGTTAAAGCAAAACGCGCCTTCCCAAGAGGAAAACGTGTTCGCCTGTTTTGATTTTTAGATGTTTCGCAGCGGGCTTCCTATGTAAATCTGCTGTGGACGGCCAATCTTGGTGGCGGGGTCAACCATCATCTCGCGCCAGTGGGCAACCCAACCTGGCAAGCGACCCATTGCAAACAGTGCGGTAAACATGCGCGGTGGGAATCCCATTGCCTTGTAGATGACGCCCGTGTAGAAATCAACGTTTGGGTACAGTTTGCGCTCAACAAAGTAATCGTCGCTTAGCGCCGCGGCTTCCAACTGCTTGGCAATTTCAAGAAGCGGATCGTGGATACCTAACTCGGCAAGAACCGTATCGGCATGCGCCTTCACGATTCGCGCTCTAGGGTCAAAGCTCTTATAAACTCGGTGTCCGAAGCCCATCAGGCGAACACCGTCTTCCTTGTTCTTGACGCGATTCACGAAGGTTTCGACAGTTTCACCGCGCTGCTGGATTCCAGTTAGCATGTCCAAAACCGCCTCGTTTGCGCCACCGTGAAGCGGGCCAAAAAGCGCGCTGATTCCGGCGGAGACCGAAGCAAAAAGGTTTGCCTGGCTCGAGCCGACCAACCGCACGGTCGAGGTGGAACAGTTCTGTTCGTGATCGGCGTGCAGGGTCAACAGAGTATCCAAAGCGTTGGAAATAATCGGGTTTTGGATGTATGGCTCTGCCATCGTGCCAAAGTTGAGACGCAAAAAGTTGTCAACCATGCCGAGCGAGTTGTCCGGATAAAGCAAGGCTTGACCGAGGCTCTTCTTGTGCGCGTAGGCGGCAAGAACCGGTAACTTTGCCAAAAGGCGAATGGTCGAAAGCTCAACCTGCTTTGAATCGTGCGGATTCAGCGAATCCTGATAGAAAGTCGAGAGGGCAGAAACACCCGAGGCCAACACCGACATGGGGTGTGCGTTCTGCGGGAAGGCATCGAAGAAGCTCTTTAGGTCTTCGTGCAGCAAGGTGTGACGTCGAATTCGGTTGTCAAACTCGGCCAGCTCGTCTGCGGTTGGAAGCTCACCGTAAACCAAGAGGTAGGACACCTCTAGGAAGCTCTTCTTGCCAGCCAACTGCTCGATTGGATAACCGCGATAACGCAAGATGCCGGCATCACCATCGATGTAGGTGATTTCTGATTTGGTCGAAGCCGTATTCACAAAACCCTGATCAAAGGCGTTCAAGCCGGTCAGGGCATGCAGCTTTGAAAGGTCAACTGCCGAAGAACCGGCGGTGGCTTGCAAAACCGGAAATTCGGCGGTCGTTTCGCCATAGCTAATCGACACTTTATCGCTGGAGGTCATCCTGCTCCTACTGCTAGTTCAACGGTTCATTAAGCCTATGGCATTGCGAAGCCTTAGTGCACCCTCGGCAATTTTGTCATCGGTTGCGGTGATTGAGAATCTGACGTGCCGATTCGAGGATTGGCCGTAGAAAATTCCAGGAACAACCAATATTCCGAGTTTCGCCATTCGGTCAACCGTCTCAAAACAGTCCTCGCCGAGGGTCGCCCAGATGTAGAGCCCGGCTTCGCTGTTGCTAACCGAAAAACCGTAGTCCAGAACCGCCCTCAAGAGCACTTCGCGGCGTTCCCGATAAATCTCTTTGGTGACTGCAACGTGTTCTGGGTCAGAAAGTGCGGCAATCATGGCCCGCTGAACCGGATGCGGGGTAATCATTCCGGCGTGCATGCGAAGGTTGACGAGCCCGCCGATTAACTCGGCCGAGCCCGCCGCGAAGGCCGCGCGCTAACCGGCGAGGTTGGATTGTTTGCTGAGTGAGTAAACGGCCAAGACCCCGTCCGTGCTTGACCCGCAGACTCGAGGGTCCAGCACGCTTGGAATCGGCTCGGAGGCCCACTTGCCTTCCCAGCCGAGTTCGGCGTAGCACTCGTCGCTGGCCAGTAATGCGCCCAGCTCACGAGCCCGGTCGACTGCGGCTTTGAGCTCGTCGACATCAAGAACGCGACCATCCGGGTTTCCAGGCGAATTTATCCAAACCAACTTGGTGTTGGCCGGCCATTTTTCCGGATCATCCTCGGAGATTATTTCGGCACCGCACAGTGCAGCGCCAACCGTGTAGGCCGTGTAGGCCACCAGAGGCTGCACTACGGCGTCGCCCGGGCCCAAACCCATCATCAGTGGCAAAAAACTAATCAACTCTTTTGAGCCGATTGTGGGCATGACCTGATCTACCGATAGGCCGGTTACTGCCCGACGCCGTTCAAACCATTCGACCACGGCGGTTCGAAACTCGATCGAACCCGCGGTGGACGGGTAACCCGGCGCATTGGAGGATGCATTCAGAGCCTCTTGGATGACCCACGGGGTTGGATCGACCGGCGAGCCCACCGAGAGGTCAACCAAGCCTCGGTCATGTTTTGCGGCCTGTGCAGCGTATGGCTTCAGTTGCTGCCACGGATACTCGGGAAGCCGATCAAACACGCGCTAGTCGCCCTGAGGTGGCAGTACCGATACCACTGGGTGATCTCCTGGAATCGGGCCGACCTTGGCCGCTCCCCCCGGTGACCCAATGGTCTCGAAAAATTCAACATTCGCCTTGTAATACTCTGACCACTGCGAAGGAAGGTCGTCCTCGTAGTAGATGGCCTCAACCGGGCAGACCGGTTCACAGGCACCGCAGTCAACGCACTCGTCGGGGTGGATGTACAGCATCCGGTCACCCTCATAAATGCAGTCAACCGGGCATTCCTCGATGCAAGCCTTGTCTTTGACGTCAACGCATGGAAGCGCGATTACGTAAGTCATTCAGAAAATCCCTTCGAGTCCGGTTTCTAGTTTAACGGTGACCGGAGGCGTTGAGGTTCCAGGTGTTGCGCCTGAGTCGCGGAAAAAGAACGGTGAGGGCAACTATTCCCAAAGACCCATAGGCCCACCAGGTTCCAACCAGATTGGCCGGTATCCATAGTTCATTTCCCGGTTGTTTTTGGGCCAGTGCATAAACCACCGCGATAAACCCAAACGCCATCAGGTAGAGGGCGCCTCGGCTACTTCTGAGCAAGCGAAGCAAAAGCGCAATCGAGGTCACCATGCTGAGCGAAACCACAAGCCCAATCGGAAAGTGAACCGCATCGCTCGTCGTCGACTGATGCAGCATTGTTCCGACAAAACCGGCCCCGACACCGAGCGGAAGGCCCCAAATAGATTTCAAGTACGGCTTCATCATTAACCAGTTCGATGGATGCGTTTTACGCAGTCGCTCAGGCGCATCGTATCGAATTTCTTGCCCGGCAACCAAGGCGTAAGTGTCTTTCGACACCAAAACCTGACTGGCATGAGCCTCAAGGGCAGCGCGCTTCACAATTGCGGTTTTCGCGTTTCCAATTTTTATACCGGCGCGTTCGTTTGGCTCGGCTATCACCCAAAACTCAGGGGCCTTACCCTTTAGGTTTCTTGAATAATGGCGGATGGCCATTGCCGTGGCCTCATAAGCACGTTTGTGGTCTGGATGCCCATAACCACCGCGACTGTTGTAGGTGATAACGGCGTCGGGCTTGAAGCTCTTCAAAACCTGGTCGATATCGTCTGCGACAACCGAAACCGACACCGCCGATAGAGACATCGGGTCAAGATTTCGTTTCTTGGCCGGTGTTCCCCGATTAGTGACCCGCATTCCCGAGTCCAGATAGGCTCGAGTTCCGGCGAAGGCATGCTTGACCGGATTCTCTGGAGTTCCGAGGGCCGCTAACGCGTTTAGCAGTTCACTGCTTCGGAAGGCCCCCATCGAAACCAAGTTTCCTTCGAGCGCCTTGAGTTCGGCGAGCTTCATCTTGCCACGCTCACCCCGGGTAAGAGTAAAAACCATGACCTCTGAACCGGCAGCGATTCGGTCTGCAATGACGTGGCTGGTGAAAATGCTCTCGTCATCAGGGTGCGCGTGCACTAGAAGGACTCGCTTTGGATTAAAGATCGGTCTTGCCATACAAACACTTTAGGCGAAGCCCGCTGGGTTTGCCGGCTCTCCAACCGAAAAGATTCTGGTTCGACCCGTCGAAAACAATCCTTGCTTAGTTAGGGTTACCTAACCTAAAGTTGTAATTAACCGAAAGGCACACCCACCTAAAATGCTCGCTAACTACCTCATTGGTCTTCGCGAGGGCATGGAAGCCGCCCTCATCATCAGCATCTTGATTGCCTACCTCGTAAAAGTTGATCAGAAAAAGCAAATCCCAAAGTTGGTGGCCGGCCTGGTTGCAGCCATCATGGTCTCGATCGGGCTTGGGCTACTACTCGGTGTTGTACTCCAAGGAGTGCCACGCGGAACCGAAGAAATCATCGCTGGGCTAACCTCAATCGCCGCAGTGATTTTTGTCACCTGGATGATTTTCTGGATGTCTCGCCAAAGCCGATCAATCTCGGGAAACCTGCACGCCCGGCTTGACCAGGCAG
This sequence comes from uncultured Rhodoluna sp., assembly GCA_964563325.1. Classification (GTDB taxonomy): domain Bacteria; phylum Actinomycetota; class Actinomycetes; order Actinomycetales; family Microbacteriaceae; genus Rhodoluna. Next base: position 8,051 of record CAZLWT010000036.1, read on the forward strand.
TTTCAAAGGGCAGCCTCGCTTTGGCCATCGTCGCATTTTTATCGGTGGTGCGAGAGGGCATCGAAACCTCGGTGTTCATGTGGAGTGCCTCCAATGCGACCGGGCCGAACACCAATCCGCTACTGGGCGCGGTTCTTGGCTTGCTGACCGCTTCGGTAATCGGCGTGCTGATGTACCAGGGCGCAATCAAACTAAACCTTGGCAAATTCTTCAAGTACACCGGTTCATTCTTGATAGTTGTCGCTGCCGGCATCATGGCCTATGGGGTGGCTGAGTTGCAGGAAGTTGGAATATTGCCGTTCCTCACCCAAACCAGCTATGACCTGTCGGGCATTGTCCCAAAGGACGGCATTTTAGACACCATCTTGCGTGGCACAATCAGCTTCAACTCGGCACCGACCCTATTGGGTACCCTGGTTTGGGTGGGATACCTAGCGCCCACGGCCTGGGTTTACCTGGCGGGGTACAAGAAGCCGAAAGCAAAAGCCAACTAACCCAAGAGTAAAAAAATCGGTCGATGATTAGATCATCGACCGATTTTTTGTGTTGGAAACTATTCGCTGGCGCGCTTTCTAATTGCCGCTGCACGCTGTCTAAGGTTCGGGTCAAGTTCTAGCTTGCGAATGCGGGTTGCATCCGGGGTGACCTCGACACACTCGTCTTCACGAGCGAATTCAAGACACTCTTCAAGAGTCAACTTGCGTGGCGGAGTTAGAGATTGGAATTCATCGCTAGAGGAAGCTCGCATGTTGGTGAGCTTCTTTTCCTTGGTGATGTTTACTTCCATGTCTTCGGAGCGAGAGTTCTCTCCGACAACCATTCCCGCGTAAACCTCTTGCGTTGGCTCAACGAAGAACGATCCACGCTCTTGCAAACCGATCATGGCGAACGGTGTCACAACACCCGAGCGGTCTGCGACCATTGAACCGTTATTGCGAGTGTTGATCTCGCCGGCCCAAGGCTCGTAGCCAGCCGAGATTGCGTTCGCAATTCCGGTTCCCTTTGTGGTGGTTAGAAACTCGGTACGGAAACCGATAAGGCCACGTGATGGAACTAGGAATTCCATGCGTACCCAGCCGGTGCCGTGGTTTGACATGTTCTTCATGCGACCCTTGCGAGAAGCCATGAGCTGAGTTACTGACCCAAGGAACTCTTCAGGAACATCAATGTATAGGTCTTCAACCGGCTCGTTTAGCTTGCCGTCGATGCGCTTGGTGACCACCTGAGGCTTACCGACGGTCAACTCGTAACCTTCGCGACGCATCTGCTCAACCAAAATGGCTAGAGCCAGTTCGCCACGACCCTGTACTTCCCAGGCGTCTGGGCGCTCGGTCGGTAGAACCTTGATCGACACGTTACCGATAAGTTCGCGGTCCAGTCGGTCCTTCACCAAACGCGCGGTGACCTTGGCGCCCTTTACACGGCCGGCCATTGGCGAGGTGTTGATACCGATGGTCATCGAGATCGCAGGGTCGTCGACCTTGATCAACGGCAACGGGCGAATGTCGTTCGGGTCAGCCAAAGTTTCACCAATGGTGATTTCTGGGATTCCGGCAACAGCAACGATTTCACCAGGGCCGGCGGATTCGGTCGGGAAGCGATCAAGGGCGCGAGTGATCAACAGCTCGGTGACTTTCACGTTCTGGGTGGTGCCATCGTGACGCACCCAAGCAACGGTTTGACCCTTGCGAATGGTTCCGTTGAAGACACGCAATAGAGCTAGGCGACCTAGGAACGGTGAGGCGTCCAAGTTGGTGACGTGAGCCTGAAGCGGCGCTTCGTCGTCATACTTCGGCGCCGGGATGTGCTCGAGAATCGCGGCAAAAAGTGGCTCAAGATTCTCAGAG
>CAZLWT010000037.1:0-2158 GCA_964563325.1 uncultured Rhodoluna sp.
TGTTGGTCCTCAGGGTGATGTTGGTCCTCAGGGTGATGTTGGTCCTCAGGGTGATGTTGGTGCTCTTGGTGCTACTGGTGCTGATGGTGCTGTTGGTGCTACCGGTGCCATTGGTGCAACTGGTGCTGATTCGACTGTTGCTGGCCCTCAGGGTGCTATTGGTGATGTTGGTCCTCAGGGTGATGTTGGTCCTCAGGGTGATGTTGGTCCTCAGGGTGATCTTGGCGCTGTTGGTGCGACTGGTGATGTTGGTGCTACCGGTGACGTTGGTGCGGCTGGTGCTGATTCGACTGTTGCTGGCCCTCAGGGTGCTACCGGTGACACGGGTGCTACGGGTGATGTTGGCGCGACTGGTCCACAGGGTTCGACTGGTGACGTTGGTGCCACTGGTGCTACTGGTGCTACCGGTGCTGCTGGTGACGTTGGTGCCACTGGTGCTACTGGTGCTACTGGTGATGTTGGTGCCGCCGGTGCTGATTCGACTGTTGCTGGCCCGCAGGGTGATATTGGCGCAGCTGGCCCCCAGGGTGATGTTGGTGCGGCTGGTGCTGATTCGACGGTGATGGGTCCTCAGGGTCCAATTGGTGATGTTGGTGCTACCGGTGCTACTGGTGCAACAGGTCCTCAAGGTGCTGTCGGCGCGACTGGTGCAGTAGGTGCAACTGGATCGGTTGGTGCCACGGGTCCTCAGGGTGCAACTGGCGCAGCCTCAACCGTCGTTGGGCCTACAGGTTCCACTGGACCGCGTGGTCTTCAGGGATCAACTGGGCCTACTGGTTCTCAGGGCATCCAGGGTCCGGTGGGTGTCGGAATCTCGAACTCGAGTCTCGGTCAGGCATGTGATGTCACTGTTGCAGGCACTACCTACAGCGGATCGCTCGAATGGTATGCGATTTCAGCTAATCGCTATGCCATGGTGTGTGCCGTCAACTAAACAGATAACCTGATGATCGAGACGTTTGACGTGAAGAAATGAGAAACAAATTGGATGAAAACTTGAAAGAATCTCAAAGCAAATCAGGCGCAGCCGAGTCAAGAATGGACGATGGGATAATCACGTCTCTCGTGATATCTGCAGTGCTGGCACTTGTGGTTTTGAGTTACCGAGACTGGTTTTTCTTTGTTCCTATTTTGAGCAACGGACTTAACGCGATTTCAGTAATTCAGATTTTCTCGACGGTAGGGTGGGTGAGTCTTATCTTGATTCCACCGTTTATGATTTATCAAGAACGTGGCTTTGCAGGATCCAGGGGAGCAGTATTCCTTGGTTCTGCGCTGCTGTGGCCACTTGCAACGGTTCTAATCGCGTTGGTAACTTTCGCCACTTTCGGCAAGTTCTATCTCGATTACCTAGCTCAATCGCCAATATTTTTCTTCATGGATATATTGGCTCCGGCTTACTACGTTTTGTTTTGGCGATCAAGACGAGACTAGCTATTTCCAAAGTTCAAAGAAAAGGATGTGAGGGAGATTCAGTCTCCCTCACATCCTTTTTCTTTTTGAGGGAGCCCCCTTTTTTTGAATCAAAATCGGACTTTTATGTCAGCCAAAACCCAGATTTGCTCCCTGCGGAATTCCTTGACGCATCGGCATTGGCCGAGTTTTTCCGGACACACTCTTGATCGATGAGACTCGGCAAAACTCTCTCACCTGAAAGTAATTTATAACAATTCATTGATTTTTGATTTTCACCCCACTAGTTTGTGGTAACGGCAACAAAAAACTTGATTGGGGAACAGGTAAATGAAAATAACCAAAAATTCGTTAAAAATTGTGACTGCCAGTTTGGTCATGGCAACGGGGATGTCACTGATTCCAGTGGTGGCAAATGCCGCCAGCAGCGCAACGGTGGATTACTTCTGCTTGCCAGCTAAGCCTGGCATTCAGCACGCAATGGTACGCACGAGGTGTCTAACCGGCGAGAAGCGAATCTACGTTCGCTCGCGCACGGCTGGCCCTCAGGCCCAATCGGTCTGACGGGCGCAACTGGCCCAACCGGTGCAACTGGCCCTGCTGGTGCTACCGGTGCTACTGGTGCAACCGGTGCTGATTCAACCGTGGTTGGTCCTACCGGACCGATGGGTGCAACTGGGGCAACCGGTGCATCCGGAGCCGCATCGACCGTCGCTGGTCCTACTGGGCCTAGGGGTGCAACTGG
>CAZLWT010000037.1:2258-9708 GCA_964563325.1 uncultured Rhodoluna sp.
CCTATTGGTGCCACTGGTCCCCAGGGTCCAACTGGTGCATCCTCTACGGTCGCCGGTCCAACTGGTCCTGCTGGCCCAATCGGGGCAACCGGTGCTACCGGTGCAACGGGAGCTGACTCGACAGTGGTTGGTCCTACAGGTCCAACTGGTCCTACGGGTGCAACTGGGCCTACCGGAGCGGATTCAACAGTTATTGGTCCTCAGGGTCTGATCGGACCTCAGGGCCCTCAGGGCATCGCGGGCCCAACTGGTCCAACCGGAGCGGATTCAACCGTTGCTGGGCCCACGGGTGCAACGGGTCCAGTCGGTCCTCGTGGTCTGCAAGGCACAACTGGGCCTCAGGGTGCGCAGGGCATTCAGGGAATTCCAGGTCTCGGATTGACCGATTCAAGTCGGGGTGAAGCCTGTGACGTGACCATCGGATTGAATACCTTCAGCGGTCAGCTGGCGTGGTACGCCGTGGCAACTAACAAGTACGCCATGGTCTGCGAAATCAGCCCAGCCTAGTAAATCAAAAACATATAAGGGGTGGAACCAAATGACAAGTACCGAATTAACTGACAACGATTTTCTGGAAGATGACAGAACTGAGGCAGCAAGTGGCGAGGGTGTAATGACCTCACTTGTAATCACCGTGGTTCTTGCGCTGACGGTTTTGAGTTATCGAGACTGGTTTTTCTTCGTTCCGATAGTTGGAAACGGCCTAAATGTTATTTCAGTGCTTCAGGTTTTCTCAGCCATCGGCTGGGTTAGCTTGATTTTGGTTCCTCCTTTTATGATTTGGCAACATCGTGGCTTTGTTGGGGCAAGAAAGGTTATCTTTCTTGCCTCGGCACTGCTTTGGCCGATGGCAACGATACTCATTGCCTTTGCCACCTATGCAACCTTGGGCAAGGTTTACCTTGACTACCTGAAAGACTCGCCAATCTTCTTATTCATGGATTTGTTGGCACCAGGTTATTACCTGATGTACTGGCGAACTAACCGACACTAACTGCTGCAATCGCAATCGGGGGATAGCGAATGACACGAACATATGTTGTGACCGGAAGCGCATCGGGGATTGGGGCGGCCACCGCTGACATCCTTAAAGAACGAGGCCATCACGTAATTGGTGTTGACCTGCACGGCGCAGAGGTGGTCGCCGACCTAGGTACAAAGCAGGGTCGCTTGGATGCGGCTCAGGCCACCATCGACCTGTCTAGCGACAAGATCGACGCGGTCATAGCTTGCGCCGGATTGGCGCATCCAAAGTCGGTCACTGTTTCTGTGAACTATTTCGGCATGGTTGAGTTTCTAAACGCAATCAACGGTAGTTTGGCAAAATCCATCGCTCCAAGAGCGGTCACGGTTTCATCGATGGCCTCGCTAATGCCAAACGACAAACAACTGGTTGAGGCAATGTGCGTCGCGGACGATGAGTTGGCTGCCGTTGCCAGGGCGCAACAGCTGGTTGATTTAGGCGGCGGTTCCGAGCAACTAATTTATGGATCCACCAAGCGAGCAATCGGTCGCTGGATTCGACGGGAGTGCATCAAAGCCAACTGGGCGGGCGCTGGAATTCCGCTGAACGCGGTGGGTCCTGGGATTGTTCGAACCCCGATGGTCGCCGACATGATTGCAACGGCCGAAGCTAGGCAGGCGATCGACAAAATGGTGCCGATGCCATTGCATTACTATCTCGAACCCGAGAACGTGGCTCACCTTCTGATTTGGCTTGCGAGCGAAGAGAACACTCACACAACCGGGCAGACGATTTATATCGACGGTGGATCTGATGCGGTTTTGCGAGGCGAAAATATCTGGGATCTCGCTCCCTAGGCACAACGATGAAAAACTGCCGTGTTTTATTAGCGGTCGTGCTGTCGCTCAGCGCATCTCTCGCCCCATTCACCTTGGCACCTGCAAGTGCCTCTCTTGTTGTGTTGCCTATTTTCTTGGCTGGCAAGCAAGCGCCCGCGAACTGCCACGTTGCCCCTCAGCTGCAGGTATTTCGAACCTGCACCTACGGCCCACGCAAAAGCAGTTTCCACATTGCAATAATTGGAGACTCGCACCTTCGGCAGTATCAGAGCGCAATATTTGCCTTGGCCAAGCGATATGCCTGGTCAGTTACCTATGTGTCAAAAAGCGCCTGCCCCATGGTTGACCCTTTGCTCAAGCCACTGACCATGGGAAATGAAACCTGCCGGTGGTGGAATGTCAAACGTGAAGAGTATTTAGCCGCTCACAAACCTTTCGATTTGGTGATTAATTCGCAGTCTTCGTTTATTACTCATTCTCATGGCGACGCTGGAATCGCTTATGCCAGTGCAGTGTCGAAAATCACCGAGCGAGGTACCCACCTGCTGCTGATTACCGATAATCCCAAGGGAATATCAAAGGTGGGAGAGTGTTTGCGAAGCACCGTTCGGGCACTCGCCGGCGAATGCAATAACACGCGTGCCAAGGCAACCGAAAAGGTCGACCCAATGCCAGCGGCAGTTGCCGATAACCCAATGGTTAAAGTGGCAGATTTCGTCTCGGCATATTGCACGGATACGATATGTTTTGGATACCGCGATGGAATCAAGGTTTACAAGGATCAAAGTCACATATCTGATGCCTGGGCGGTCCACCTAACCTCAATGCTTGATGCAGCAGTTCCAACCGAATATAAAGAATAGGATTCAAAATGTCTTTCAGTCGGCTTATTAGACGACGGATTGAATGGTGGAGTCATTTAGCGCTCACTCTTGGATTGCTTCTCGGTATTCTGCTGACTAGCGAGGCAAGTTCCGCAACTTTACCCCCGACTCAGCCAGAAATCCAGGATTGCTACATTGTCGTGGATGCCCCTGGTTTCAAAAGTTGTACATATCAGTTTTTGGCTGCCAAACCCAACTACCGCGTTGCGCTAATAGGCGACTCGCACCTGCGCGGGCTTTATCCGGCTATCACCACGCTTGCCAGCAAATTCAACTGGTCTCTTACAGCGCTATCCAAAAGTGCCTGCCCCTGGGTTGACAGCAAACTCTTCCCACTGGGCCTTGAACGCGGCTACTGCAAAGATTGGAACATAAGCCGAGAGGCTTATTTGGCAAGCCAACCTCACTTTGACCTGATAATCACATCTCAGTCCTCGTTTGTCACCCACTCCTTTCAAAACATCGGCAAGGGATTTGCCTCAGCCGTCAAGCGCCAAACGAAACGAGGCAGCTGGGTCTTGTTGATCCGAGATGTGCCGAAGGGGATGACGGACACTCAGTTGTGTCTTTCCGACGCGAGCAAAGCTGCAGTTGGTGGCTGTGATAACTCTAGGGTTGCGGCCCTAGCGGTCATCGACCCGATGCCAGCGGCCGTTTTAGGATGGCGGCAGGTTATTCGATTAGACCTGACGAATGCCTTTTGTTCGGCAACCAAGTGTCCAGCCATCGTGGCTGGTCAAGCGGTATATAAAGATGCGGGTCACATTACCCCCGAAACGGCAATTCGCTTGATGCCAATAATCGAAAAGTCAGTTCCTGCCAAGTTCAAGAAGCCAAAAAGCTGAAACTAGCGTGGCTGCTGCTGGGTGATGCAGTGAATGCCCCCACCACGTTCAAACAGGGCTCGAGCATCGACTAGCACTATCTCTTTGTCGGGGTGCACCGCTTGCAAAGTATCCTTGGCGAGTTCATCGTTTTCGTCATCAAACGCACAGAGAATAACTGCTCCGGCCACCAGGTAGTGATTTATATAGCTGTAATCAACCCACCCCGAGTCGTCGCGAAGCACCTTGGGGGCCGGGACCCCAACGAGTTTGAAGCCGCCTGCTGCCTCAAGAGTTGCCCTAATCTCTTGGCTGACTTGGAAGTCTGGATGCTGCGGGTTCTGTTGATCGTGATACAAAATGGTGTTTTCATCGGCAAAGCAGGCGACCATGTCTATGTGTCCTCGGGTTCCGAACTCCTCGTAGTCACGAGTGAGTCCCCGCTTTAGCCAAATCGCTCGGCTGGTGCCCAGGCGTCTGGAAAGTTCCTGCTCAACTTCCAGTTTGGTCCAGTTCGAGTTTCGACCGGCACCCAACTGAACGGTTTCTGTGAGCAAAATCGTGCCAGCACCATTCACATGAAAACCACCACCCTCATTAATGAGCGGGCTTTCAAGGTTCGGCACCCCTATATAGGAGTCAATAAACTTTGCGATTAGGCCATCCTTGGTCCAATTTGCCCAAGGTTGCAACCCCCAACCATTGAAAACCCAATCAACTCCAGCCAATTGACCAGTTGAGTTCTTTACAAAACTCGGTCCAATGTCTCGCATCCAAGCATCATCGAGTTCGGTCTCGACGATCTTCACTCGGTCGTCTAGATAGGTTGCGGCTAGTGCAATGGACCGTGGATCAACGAGCATCGATACCGGTTCGAACCGGATTATGGCATTTGCAACGGATGCCCAAGTCTGACGAGCAAGTTCGGCGGACTTTGAATCCGACCCCAGCGTGTATTCGGCCGAGGGCCAGGCCATCCAAGTGCGATCATGCGGTGCCCACTCAGCTGGCATCACCCAACTTTCGTGATAGATGCTCAATTCTCAGGACCCCAAACGGTTTTGATGGGAGCGAGCAGCCGGTCATAGGTGTCTGGCCTTCTGGTTGCCAAGAATGGAAATAAGTCCAACCAATCGCTGCACTGATCCAAATCTAAATCGGCAACCAATACCTCGTCACCAGAGCGTGCGGCTTGCACCAGCACACGTCCATACGGGTCACTGATAAAACTGCTGCCGTAAAAGGTGATTAAACCCTCATTTCCGAAACGATTCGGAACCACCATGAAAGTGCCGTTCGCGATTCCGTTGGCGACAATCACCTGACGCCAAAGCGGTTCGGTATCAAACTCGGGATGATCTGGCTCTGACCCGATAGCGGTGGGGTAGACCAGAAGTTCGGCGCCTCGCAGCGCGTAATTTCTTGCTACCTCGGGAAACCACTCGTCCCAACAGGTGGGCAGCCCAACCTTGGCTTTTGTGCCGGCCAGTTCAAGGTCGTAAACCTCGTAGGGGTCGCCGTCTGCCGGGCCTGGGCTGAAGTACTTGTCTTCAAAATATCCTTCGGTGACCGGAATATGCAGTTTGGGGGTCCGAGCGATTATGTCGCCGTTTGGGTTGACCAGAATGGCGCAGTTGAGCCCTCGACCATCTGCCGAGTCTTGGTACTCGAAGAGCGAAGCGTGAACCACGACGTTATTGGCAGCGGCCGCCTTAGCCGCAAATTTATGGGTAGGCCCGTCAAAGAGCGTTTCGGCAAGTGAGTTCGGCACCACATCTGGGCGAGTGTCGGCGAAGTACCGACTTAGTGTGAGCTCCGGAAGAAAAACTATCGAGGCACCGGCTTTGGCGGCCAGCTCAATGCCTAGATTGAGAGCGGTCTCGTGTTCTAGTGGGTCAGTATGCCAACTGGTCTGAACTAAGGCCACTCGCAGGGGTTTTCTCGTTGGTTCATGAACCCTTGCCAAACTGGCCTGAGGTTGCGCCACCGTTAGTTTCATCATTTACCTATTCATTCATTGAATCGAGAATCGAAACCAAACTCTCCAAAGTTGTCTGTGGGTTTACGATAGCAAATCGAGTGTTGGGCTCGCCCAAATGTGAACTTGCAACCACAAAGGCTTGCCCGCGTTTTAGAAGTTTTGTTGACCAAGCGTCGTATTCTGGCAAACCCCAACCAAGTTTTTTGAAAACCACCACCGAGAGCATTGGGTCTCGAACCAGTTCGAGGTCGGGGCGACTTCTAATCTCAGAAGCAATGGCGTGAGCCACTTGGATGTTCTGTTCAACGGCTGCACGATAGGCGTTAATTCCGTGGGTCGCCAGCGAAAACCACAGCGGCAATCCGCGCACCCGGCGGGTTAGGTTGAAAGCGTAATCCGATGGATTCCAGTCGCCAGATTCGGTAAGGGTTTCTAAGTATTCACCGTGCTGGGTGTGGGCAAGTCTCGCCAATTCTGGATTGCGGTAAACCAAGGCACAGGCATCAAAGGGTGCAAAAAGCCATTTATGTGGGTCGACTATGAAAGAGTCCGCGCGCTCGGTTCCGTTAAACAAATCCTTGGTGCTAGGGGCCAGAATTCCCGCCAAGCCGTAGGCGCCATCAACGTGAAACCAGATTCCGGCATCATTTGCCACCTTGCCAATGGATTCCAACTGGTCAACGATGCCAAAGTTGGTGGTTCCGGCCGTTGCAACTATTGCAAACACGCTGTCCTCTGGTTGCTGCGCGAGCAAATCGCTGACAGCCTGCCCGTGCAACTGCCCGGTTTGGTCAATGGCTGCTTTGAGCACCGTGACATCCATCACTCTGGCCGCCGCTTTGAGCGAGGAGTGGGCCTCGGCGCTGCAGATGAATGACCAACGAGTCGGTTGCGGTTTTCCTGCGGCTTTCAGGGCCTCGGAGGCCGTGAATCGGGCCGCAACCAGGGCAGAAAGATTGCCAAGTGTGCCACCCTGAACAAAGACTCCGCCGGCACCTTCTGGCAACCCGACTTCCTTTGCCAACCAAGTCAAAACCTGATTCTCGGCGAAGACGGCCCCGGCGCCCTCCATCCATGAGCCACCGTAAATGGATGAGGCCGAAACCACTAGGTCGAAAAGGGTTGCGGCTTCGGTTGGGGCGGTCGGAATGAAAGACAGGTATCCGGGGTGATCGGTTGAAATGGTAGCCGGCGCTAGTGAATCGCCAAAAAGTTCAAGGGCTCGAAGGCCGCCGAGGCCGTCCTCGGTAATGGTGTTTCCAGCTTCGGCAAAGAGCGCCTGATAGGTTTTTGGTTCATCAAGCGGAGCCGGTTCGAACTCCATTCGGGCCCTCGCATAGGCAAAAATTGCCTCGCGAAGTTCCCTAGTTTGTTCGTTGGGCAAGTGCATTTTAGAGGGCGGTGCTTCGGCGCCGACGAATCAACCAAACCACCGCGCCAATCAGCGCGGCCCCAGCAAACACCAACGCACCAATGGCTCGTTGCGAGGCGATTGCTTCGCAGGATGCCCAGCCGTCCACCGCTTCAACCGTGCAAGTCTCCGGGTTAAAGAACCCGATTATCGACGCGATGGCAACCACGGCGGCAATTGTTGCGAGCATTGCGATCGAGTTATTTTTCATCTGTTACTGCCTCTGCCTTTGTGCTTGCGATGTCTGCGCGGATGTCATCCATGTTCAAATTCTTTACGGCGGCAAGCAAGTCTTCGAGGCCAGCGCCTGGCAAAGCGCCCGGGCGGTTGTAGAGAAGGATTCCCTCGCGAAATACCATCAGGGTTGGAATAGAGGTGATGTTTGCCTCAGCGGCCAACTGTTTTTCGGCTTCGGTGTCAATCTTCCCAAAAGTTATCTCTGGGTGGCGCTCAGAAGCCTCTTCGAAAATCGGTCCGAATTGACGGCAAGGGCCACACCATTCCGCCCAAAAGTCGACAACGGTGATTCCATCGGTCGCCACGTGTT
>CAZLWT010000038.1:0-3326 GCA_964563325.1 uncultured Rhodoluna sp.
ACACCGTGAAGATTCCAGAGGGCGTTCCCGTTATCTCGCTCGAACACACCAACGACATAGTTCCGTTGCTCGACAAAGACAGCAACCCGCTAACCAAGGACTGGGTCACCGTTCAGAACAGCTCGCCGTGGCACTTGGGCGAGAGCCCGTTCAAGCCGCACTTTCTGAGCTCGTACCTGGTGAGCGCCAAAGAGCTCGATGCCGCCCACGATCACAGTGTGACTGCAATGCGTGAGCGCATCTTCGGCGACTTCGAAGGCGAACCCGCCAAGGTCAGCTTCTATTCGCTCGAGCAAAAATAGCGCTGCGAAGACTAGAGAATGCGTGCGGCCCGGAAAACTCCGCGAGTGACGAAGGAGGCCAGGCTCATGACGATGGCGCCCAAGATGGCCCAACCGAGCGAGGCAACCGTAAGTCCGGTCTTGGTGAATCCATCGATTTCGAAGCCGTGAGTGCCAACTAAACCGCTCAACCAAGCAACGAAAAGCAAAATCGCGCCGTTGATAACGAAGGCAATCAAACCGAAGGTGAGGATGTAAAAGGGGATCGCCAAAACTTTAACCACGGGGGCAATAATCGCGTTGACCAGACCGAAAATGGCGCCGATCAGTAGAAAAGAACCGATGGTTTGCCAGACGCCATTGCCACCGTAAGGGGTCAGGTGAATCGCTGGAATGATGATTGTGGTTAGCCATAGTCCGACCGCATTTATTACGGTTCCGACGAGAAATCGTTTCATGTCTAGATTGTGCCACGAAACAACTAAATTAGATGACGTGACTTCACAAGACGCCAACAGCGTGCCTATGGTTCAACTGCTCTCGCTCGAGGGTGAGTTCAGTGTTCCCAAGGGCCAAGAAGAGTATGCCGAGTACATCTCGAAACTGACCGAGAGCGACTTCCTCAAGTTCTATCGCGACATGGCCAGGTGCCGCCGCTTTGATTACGAGGCAACCGCGCTGCAACGCCAAGGTCAACTTGGGCTATGGATACCCGCCATCGGGCAAGAAGCCGCTCAGATCGGTTCCGGCTACGGGGTTGGCCCGAACGACCACATCTTCCCTAGCTATCGCGAGCACGGCGTTGCAATCACCCACGACATCGACCTGATGTCCATTCTCAAGATGTTGCGCGGTGTGAACCACGGCGGCTGGAACCCAGACGAAACTCGCTTCCACCTTTACGCCATTGTGCTTGGCACCCAGACCCTGCACGCCACGGGCTATGCAATGGGCATCAACTTCGATGGCAAGGTCGGCACCGGCAACAAAGACGAAGACCTCGCCGTCATTACTTATATGGGTGATGGGGCAACCGCTGAGGGTGAAGTCAGCGAAGCCCTGTTGTTCGCCGCCACCAACCACACCCCTCAGGTGTTCTTTTGCCAGAACAACCAGTGGGCCATTTCATCTCCGGTCGCCTCGCAAACCAAGGTTCCGCTTTACAGACGCGGCGATGGATTCGGCGTTCCCGGGGTGCGAGTCGATGGCAACGACGTGCTGGCTTGCTATGCCGTCACGGCCAAGCACATGGACGACGCCCGAAACGGTCTTGGTCCATCGCTGATCGAAGCGCTCACCTATCGCATTGGCGCTCACACCACATCCGACGACCCTTCGAAGTACCGCTCTAACGAAGAGGTCGAGTATTGGAAGGCACGCGACCCACTGGATCGCCTAGAGAAATACCTGCGCCGCGAGGGCGTTGGCGATGACTTCTTTAACGAGGTTGCCGAGGCCGGCGACCTATTGGCCGAGGATATTCGCAAGCAGACCTTTGCCCTTGGCGAACCGCCGCTCGAAAACATGTTCAACCACGTTTATTCGGAGCAGCACCCGGTCATCGACGAACAGCTTGCCTGGGTTCAAAACTACGAGGCTTCATTTGAAGCGGGCGGTGCCGCATGAGTAACTTTGTAGAAATGCCAATCGCCAAGGCGATCAACGCCGGGCTGCGTCAAGCCATGCTCAAAGACCCGAAGGTGCTTTTATTCGGCGAGGATATTGCCGAACTCGGTGGAGTGTTTCGGGTAACCGAGGGTTTGCACAAGGAGTTCGGCCAGAGCCGCATCTTCAACACACCGATTGCCGAGGCCGGAATCGTTGGCACCGCGGTTGGTTTGGCGATGCGCGGCTATCGCCCGGTGGTCGAGATTCAGTTCGACGGCTTTATTTTCCCGGCCTTCAACCAGATCACCACTCAGTTGGCGAAGCTAACCAACCGGTCCGAGGGTTTCTTGCAGATGCCGGTGGTAATCCGTGTTCCATTTGGTGGCGGAATCGGTGCGGTTGAACACCACAGCGAAAGCCCTGAGGCTTATTTTGCCCACACCGCCGGTTTGCGAGTGGTTGCACCGAGCAACCCAAACGATGCCTATTGGATGATTCAGCAGGCGATCGAGTCGAATGACCCGGTCATGTTCTTCGAGCCAAAGCGACGCTACTGGCAAAAAGGCGCCGTCAATCTTGATGCCGCCCCACAAACCTTGCACTCGACCAAGATTGTGCATCCTGGCAACCAGGTGACCGTGGTTTGCTATGGCCCGATGGTGACCGTTGCGCTTCAGGCAGCCGAGTTGGCCGCCGCCGAAGGCATCAGCCTTGAGGTAATCGACATTCGATCGCTTTCACCAATCGACTACAACCCAATCATTGAGTCGGTTCGCAAGACCGGTCGTCTGATTGTTGCCTCAGAGGCAAGCACCTTTGTTAGCTTGGCCTCTGAAATCGCCGCCAAGGTTTCCGAGCTGGCCTTCTTCAGCCTCGAAGCCCCCGTGCTTCGAGTCGGTGGTTTTGACGTTCCTTATCCACCTGCCAAACTCGAAGAGATCTTCCTTCCAGATGCCGACCGCATTCTCGAAGCCGTCGACCGCTCTTTGGCCTACTAGATAAGGAATCCGCATGACTCAACTTGCGTTCTTCAACCTGCCGGATGTTGGCGAGGGTCTAACCGAGGCCGAAATCGTGTCTTGGAAGGTAAAGCCAGGCGACACCGTCTCGGTCAACCAGGTCATCGTTGAGATTGAAACCGCCAAGTCACTCGTCGAACTGCCATGCCCATTTGCCGGCGTGGTCTCAGAACTTTTGTATGCCGAAGGCGACACGGTTGAGGTCGGCAAGCCGATTATTTCAGCGACCGTCTCGGATGGGGCCATCGGAGCCACCACCAGCCCCGCCGCAAATGCAGCCGCAGCCGCCTCGGCCGCCTCGGCACACCAGTTGGTTGAAGAAACCGCGGCTTCGGTTTCAACCGAAGAGAAAACCCCAAACCTAGTTGGCTATGGAGTGGCGGCCGGTCACGGTGCGGCCACGCGCCGCCGCCCGCGC
>CAZLWT010000038.1:3426-9706 GCA_964563325.1 uncultured Rhodoluna sp.
AACCTCAGCACTCCGGTGGCGCCATCGGCGCGCGAGGAGCGCATCCCAGTTAAAGGCATTCGCAAGGCCATTGCCAGCGCAATGGTTCAGTCGGCTTTCACGGCACCGCACGTCAGCATCTTCGTTGACGTCGATGCCACTCGCACCATGGAGTACGTGAAGCGCCTCAAGGCCTCGACCGACTTCGCCGGCGTGAAGGTGACTCCACTTTTGATCATGGCCAAGGCTATGATTTGGGCGGTGCGTCGAAACCCGACCGTCAACTCAACCTGGACCGATGAGGAAATCATCGTGCACCACTTTGTGAACTTTGGCATCGCAGCCGCCACCCCGCGTGGCTTGATTGTGCCGAACATCAAAGACGCCGACAAGATGTCGATGCTTGAACTAGCCAAGGCGATTGAACTTTTGGCCGGCACGGCCCGCGAAGGCAGAACCACCCCGGCCGATATGAAAGACGGAACCATCACCATCACCAACATCGGTGTCTTTGGTGTTGACACCGGAACCCCAATCTTGAACCCGGGCGAGGTTGGAATCGTGGCCCTTGGTTCGATTCGGCCAAAGCCTTGGGTGGTCAATAATGAAATTCAGATTCGTCAGGTGACCACCATCGGTGCAACCTTCGATCACCGCGTTGTCGATGGCGACGTGGCCTCCAGATTCGTGCAGGACGTGGCTTCGGTTATCGAAGAACCCGCATTGCTGCTCGACTAACAAACCAGAACCCCAGGGAATATCTTGAAATATAAGTCAAAAGTAGAGTACGCAATCGCAGCCCTCTTCGTGCTCATCGCGGCTGGCCTCAATGTGCCAATGTTGCTCGACCTGCCCAGCGAAGATTTTCTTCCAGGCTTCAACGCCACCCTGGGGGGCATAATCCTGGCGGTGCCACTAACCATGATTGGTTTGGCCTTCTTCGATGGCCGCTTCATAAATGTCGCTGCCTGGGCTGTTTTGGTTGGCTCGGTCTCGCAGATTTTCTTTGCGGTTAGCAGGGGGGCAAAGTTGAGCCTGAACTGGTTCTTCTTTGATTCCAGTTCAACCATGCAGGCCGCCTCATACATTGTTGCCTGCATGGCGATGGTGGCAGCTGGTCGGGCCAAGGTATCGGCGGGGGTTGAGGCCGAAGCCAAGATCATCGCCGATTTGGAATCACCCGAACCGCTATCCGCAGCCGAGGTCTATCGAGCCGCAACCATCAGAACCTCGGTGCGCACTGGCTACGTGGTTGGGGTCAACCCTGAAGAACTGCAAGAGCTGGATGAACCGGTGGCTAAGCCGCGGCGTCGTGCGGCTGCTAAGCCAGCAACTAAGTCGGCAACCACAACGGCAACTAAGCCGGCAACTAGGCCAGCCACCAAAACTGCCGCGAAGCCAACCGCTAAGGCCCCAGCCAAACCGGCGGCCAAGCCCGCCGCCAAAGAACCAGCAGGCCGCAAAAACACCCCTTAGTTTCAACCCGCTAGCTTTAACCCGTAGCTTCAACACCGTAGCTTCAACCCCCTAGCTTCCGCCGCTCTTCGTATTGACAATCATTATCAATAAGGTAGAGTCGGTGACATGCACAATAAGCGCCGAAGCCTTGCAATCTCGCTGGCACTCGTCGGCACGCTTGCGCTCGGTGGCTGCACTCAAATAGACCCGACCAAAGACGGCGTCATTCGCATCACCACCTCAACCGCGGTTTGGGGCTCAATAGTCGATGAAATCGCAAACGGTGCGGCCGAGGTCACATCCATCGTCAATAAACCAACCCAAGACCCGCATGAGTTTGAGGCTTCGGCAAGAGACCAACTTGCCGTCTCAAAAGCCGACCTGGCAATCTATGTTGGCAACGGCTACGACAACTTCATGCAGCTTTTGACCGCGGCCAGCCACCTGAAGCCTGCGCGAGTGTTGCGCTTGGACCCAAAAAATACCAGCGTCAAAAACAGCGATGGATTAGCGGTTGATGACCCGCACGTTTGGTACGACCTGAAACTGGTCTCGGGCTATGCCAGCAAAATCGCAGTGAAGTTGCGCGCACTGATTCGGGCCGAAACCCCAAGTGCCAAGCAGCCAGCCGCCCTTGCCAAAGTTGCTGCCGGACTAGCAAAACTGCAGGGCGAAATAGCCACCGAACTGGCCGCCACCGATGCCTTCATCAAGGGTGGGCAGCCCAAAAGAAACCTGATTCAAACCGAGAGCGTTGGCTTTCGCCTGCTAAACCCGTTCGTGACCGATCTGACTCCGGATGGGCTGCGCCGGGCCAGCCTCAACGGCACCGATATTTCGCTGGCCACCATGCGCCAACTGCAAGACACCTTTGCGCGAATCAAGGCCGAGAAAACCGGAGAAATTTGGGCTTTGAGCCTCAACGCCCAGCAGAGCACGCCGCAGATCGAAGAAATCCGCGGCTTGGCCAAATCAGCCGGAGTGCCAATAATCACCTTCAGCGAAAACCTGCCCGGCGGTGGAACTTTTATTGACTGGATGAAACGGAACCGGCTTTTAGTAATGAACCTCTACTCACACTTAATCGTCTTCTAAGGTGACCATGTCAGATCAACCGCTGCTGCAAATCAAGAACGCCTCGCTGGCGTTTGGCGAGGCCACGCTCTGGACCGCGCTAGACCTCGAGGTTCAACCGCATGAGTTCATTGCCGTGATTGGCTCGAACGGCTCTGGCAAGTCGAGCTTGCTAAAGGCAATCCTTGGCCAACAAGAGCTAACCGGCGGGCAGATTCTGATGAACGGCAAGCCAATCGCGGCCGGCAGTGGCAAAATCGGCTACATTCCGCAGTCTCGAGCGGTTGACCCGGCAAGCACCCTCCGCGCCTGCGACCTGATTGGCCTGGGTCTAGACGGCCATCGCTTCGGCATTCCGCTGCCCTCAAGGGCAAAGCGTCAGGCGGTGGCAAGAACCCTCGAGGCCATCGGCGCGAGCGAACTGGCAAAAACCCCGATCACCAAACTATCCGGCGGCGAACTGCAGCGCATGCGCGTCGGCCAGGCCGTTATCAGCGAGCCAGATTTGATTCTTGCCGATGAACCCTTGAGCGCTTTGGATTTGCATCAGCAGCAGGTGGTCAGCGCGTTGATTGACGACCAGCGCCGGGCCCACAACGCCGCGGTGCTTTTTGTGACCCACGACGTGAATCCAATTCTTGACCTGGTTGACCGCGTGCTCTATTTGGCCAACGGCAAATTTCGCATTGGCACCCCGGATGAGGTTTTGCGCAGCGAGGTGCTCAGTGAGCTTTATGGCACCCAGGTCGATGTGGTCCGAAACCAAGGGCGCATCGTGGTGCTCGGAACCCAGGACCATGACCACCACCCCGAAGAAGTGTGGAAGTAAATGACAAATTTTGATTGGTCAAGAATCTTCAACTTCACCGACTTCGTCGAACTGCTGCCACTGGTGCAAAACTCACTCTTAGCTGGTGCCCTGCTTGGCCTGGTTGGTGGGTTGATCGGCATATTCGTGGTCAAACGCGACATGTCCTTTGCGGTTCATGGAATCAGCGAACTCAGTTTTGCCGGGGCCGCCTTCGCCCTGTTATTCGCGGCCAACGTGATCATCGGCTCAATCGCCGGGTCGATTTTGGCCGCCCTGTTGATTGGGGCACTTGGAAACAAAGCCAAAGACCGCAACTCGATCATTGCCGTGCTCATGCCGGCCGGTCTTGGAGCCGGCATCTTGGCCCTTGCCCTCTATGAGGGGCGCGCCTCGAATAAGTTTGGGTTGCTGACCGGGCAGATCATTGCGGTCGATGACCCGCAACTCTTTTGGCTCATCGCAATCTGCCTGTTCGTGTCCGTGACGCTGCTGCTGATTTGGCGACCATTGAACTTCGCTAGCGTCGACCCCGAGGTCGCAGCGGCCAGGGGTGTTCCAACCAGGGCGCTATCCATCGTGTTTATGTTGCTTTTGGGCCTGGCGGTCGCGGCCAGCGTTCAGGTTGTTGGCGCCCTGCTGGTTTTGAGCCTTTTGGTCACCCCGGCGGCGGCAGCTCTGCGCGTTGCTGCCTCACCACTGGTTGCAACACTGCTCAGCGTGACCTTTGCGTTGGTTGCGGTGCTCGGCGGCATTTTGCTTGCCCTGGGCGGTGGGTTGCCGATCAGCCCCTATGTGACCTCGATTTCGTTCTTGATCTATCTGGTCTGCCGCCTCGTTGAGTATGGGCGCCGGTCATGAGCGATTCGCCCCCAAAACGCAATACCTGGCAAAAAGACGCCGTGCGCCATGCCCTAGGTGAAGCCACCGGTTTCGTCAGTGCCCAGCAGTTGCACTCGGTGCTTCGTCGCCACGGTTCAACCATTGGTCTGGCAACCGTTTATCGAACCCTGACCAATCTAATCAAATCGGGGGATGCCGACTCGTTGCAATCTCAAGAGGGCGAACTGCTCTATCGCGCTTGCGGGGCGGCCCACCACCACCATCTGATCTGCCGAGTGTGCGGAGTGACCGTTGAAATCGAAGCCGATAGGGTTGAGGCTTGGGCCGAAAATGTGGCAAAAGAGCACGGTTTTAGCAATACCAGCCACACAATTGACATATTTGGCACCTGTTCGGCGTGTCTAAGTTGATTTTTTCGTCCGCTGACTTGCTTAAGACCCTAAGTCTCGCCTAAACTTGAGCAGTTGCCCAGTGCAACCAAACTTTCTAAACACAAGCCTCCGCTCGTCTCGAGCTATCAGGGCTTGCCCCAAAGGAGAAGAAATGGCAGCTTATTGCCAGGTCACCGAGAAGAAGCCGCAGTTCGGCCACGCAGTCTCGCACGCCCAGAACAAGACCAAGCGTCGCTTTAACCCGAACATCCAGAAGAAGACTTACTTCGTGCCTTCATTGAAGCGCAACGTAACTCTTCAGCTGAGTGCTCGTGGCATCAAAGTGATCGACGTTCGCGGCATCGAGGCAGTTGTTGCTTCGATTCTTGCCCGCGGCGAGAAGATCTAAGGAGAGCCTCTAAATGGCTAAGAAAGACAAGGACATCCGTCCTATCATCAAGCTTCGTTCGACAGCAGGAACCGGTTACACCTATGTGACCAAGAAGAACCGTCGCAACGACCCAGACCGTATCGTGCTAAAGAAGTACGACCCAGTAGTGCGTCAGCACGTCGAATTCCGCGAGGAGCGCTAAGCCCATGGCTAAGAAAAGCAAGATTGCACGCAACGAACAGCGCAAAGTTATCGTTGAGCGTTACGCAGAAAAGCGCCTAGCGCTAAAGAAGGCACTGGTTGACCCAACTTCAACCGACGCCGAGCGCGAAGCAGCCCGTTTGGGTCTGCAGAAGCTTCCACGCAACGCCTCACCGGTTCGCCTTCGCAACCGTGACGCCATTGACGGCCGCCCACGTGGCGTGCTCGCCAAGTTCGGTGTTTCACGTGTTCGCTTCCGCGACATGGCACACAAGGGTGAGCTTCCGGGCATCACCAAGTCAAGCTGGTAACAGTCAGACAAGTCTTTTGAAAACCCGTCATCCACCAGTTGGATGGCGGGTTTTCTTTATAAATAAGGGGCAACACGCCGACAAGGGTATGGTGAGACCGGCTAAACCCTTGTAAGTTGTAAGCGACAGAACGTCATAAAACGTCTTAGGTCCAGGAGGGACTCAAATGTCACTAAACAAGAGTGAACTAGTAGCAGCTGTTGCTGCACACACTGGCGCATCACAGGCCACTGTAAACGGAGTTGTTGACGCAATCTTCGAAACCATTGCAGCCGAGGTTGCAAAGGGTGAAAAGGTCACCATCCCAGGTTGGCTTTCAGTAGAGAAGGGTCACCGTGCAGCCCGCACCGGTCGCAACCCTCAGACCGGCGCCGCCATCCAGATTGCAGCAGCTAACACCGTTAAGGTTTCAGCAGGCAGCAAGCTAAAGGCAGCCGTCAAGTAATTCGGTTTTTCAAAAGAGGGTGTTGGCTGCGGCCAGCGCCCTCTTTGCTTTAACCTGAAGTTATGAGCGATAAAAATAAGGGCAACCTGTTGGTGGCCATTCAGTTTTTACTTTTGGCGGGTCTGATCTTCACGCCAACCCTGCTGGTCTGGCCTTTTCAAGCGGCGATGGATGTGGTAGGTATCGCGCTGCTCTTCCCCGCAGGTCTCCTGTTGGTCTTCGCCTTCCGCGATTTGGGTGGCTCACTGACGGCTAATCCGGTGCCCAAGCAAGACAATCGTCTGGTGACCACCGGGGTCTATAAGCGCATCCGACACCCGATCTACACGGCGATTCTCATCCTCGGTCTAGCCCAGGTTTTCCTTGCCGGCATCTGGCCCCATGTGCTCTTCCTGATTG
>CAZLWT010000039.1:0-9241 GCA_964563325.1 uncultured Rhodoluna sp.
TAGAAGAGTCAGATTCTAAGTTCTGGACGGGGGTTCAATTCCCCCCATCTCCACTTAGAAACTTAGGTTTCTTAGCGACATCCCATAACAACACGACCTCCTAGAAATAGGGGGTTTTGTTGTTTCTGGTCTTCCACGTTCTGCTAACTTTAGGATTGCTTGGGTAAATCCGGTTTTTTGGTCAGGCCTGGCTCGGTCTGACTCATCATTGATGGGAATGGGTAAATGAGCTTTCTAGAGGCAATCAAAAGTTTTTTTGTGAACTATGCAAATTTCAATGGCCGAGCTAGCCGAAATGAGTATCTGTATGTCCAGTTCTTGCTGATACTAATTTTCTCCCCTGTCTATTTCATGCAAGGAACCTTGCCTGCTGGAATAATCGTCCTCAGCGTGGTGGTTCCAGCCGGCCTCGCGCTAATGGTGCCAACTGTTTCGCTTGCGGTGCGAAGGTTGCACGACGTGAACCGTTCCCCAATATTCCTGTTGTTCACCCTGATTCCTGTCCTCGGATCCCTCTTGGTCCTTAGTCAGTTGCTGAAACCCAGCCAGCCAGGGGCCAACGCCTATGGTGAACCAGTCAAATAACCTTCGATCTAGAGGGGCTCCTCATCAGGGTTGGGGAGTCGTTCGCGTTTTTACTGGCTGCGGCGACGCTATCTGCGATGATTGCAGCATGGGTTCAATTTCTCTTTGGTTCGTTCAAAACGGCAGCGCAGTCTTTGAATCGATTGGCATTTTGGCCTTCGCGCTAAGCGGCCTGCTTGAGGCAGCCAGAAAGAAACTCGACCTTATCGGCATGGCCATGGTGTCGGCGCTGGCAGCTTTTGGGGGCGGCACGCTGCGAGACATTTTGCTCGATCGCCGACCATTCTTCTGGGTTCAAAACGTGCAATGGGTCTGGGTAATCATCGGCCTTTGTTTGCTGGCCCTCGTTTTTCTGCGCAATCGTCACCTGGCACTCACCGAGCGCGCAATGCAGTGGCCGGATGCTGTCGGGCTTGGCATCTTCACCGCTGGTGGCACCCAAATCGCGCTCAACGCCAATATGCCCCCGCTCGTGGCGGTCATCATGGGAACCATCACCGCTGTTTTCGGTGGCGTGATTCGCGACATCGTCGTCAACGAGATTCCCAAGGCCTTTAGCGACCACCAGCCATACGCGGCAATCGCACTTGTCGGTGGCTGGATTGTGGTTTTAGGCCAGTGGCTTCACTGGGATGAATTTTTGGCCGTTGGGCTAAGTGCGTCGGCGATTGTTGTGGTTCGAGTGTGTGCGATGGCTTTTGGCTGGAGACTTCCGGTCTGGAAGGTTTAGTTGGTCTCTGACGCTGTGAGTTGGGCGATACGTTGTGGCGTCACCCCAAGGATCACGGCGATGTCACGCATTGTTAGGCCTTCTACCCTCATGCGCCGCACCACGTCTCTAATCTCAGCGGAAGCCTGCTCTTGCAGTTGAACGGCATCGTGCATCTTTGCCTGAGCCGCCTCTAGGTCGCATATGATTCCAGGCATCACGGCCTCGATTGTCACGATTATGTCGCAGATTGGGTCGCCGGTCTTTTTGGAAGCCAAGACTTTAATC
Organism: uncultured Rhodoluna sp.; assembly: GCA_964563325.1. Taxonomy (GTDB): domain Bacteria; phylum Actinomycetota; class Actinomycetes; order Actinomycetales; family Microbacteriaceae; genus Rhodoluna. The sequence goes on from CAZLWT010000039.1 coordinate 1,583, forward strand.
AGGTCGGCCGCCTTGTCCAGCCGTTTAGCCGTGGTTTGGAAATTGTCGAGGGCGGGAACAGCAACCGACCAGCCATCAGCTTGGCGTTCGCAAAGTGCCTTGACTTCCATTCCAACTCCCTAACAAAATTCAGTAAAGGTGGGCTTGACTTATTTTGTCAAGTCGTGCTTTACTTACAACTGTAAACGCGACCAATCGCGAATGCAATACCCCCACAAAGTTTTGACTAATCAGAAAAGGAACCCATTATGAACGAAACCGTAAAGATTGTTCTCGAAGTCCTAGCTTGGCTACTAGCCGGCTTTCTTGCATTTAGCTTCTACAAAGCCGGATCATTCAAGTTGACCGCGCCAATCGAGAAGCTTGTTGAAGCCGGCATGGGCTGGGTCACCAAGATTCCGGCCTGGCTAGTTCGCGTCGTTGCTCTGCTCGAGTTGCTTGGCGCCTTGGGAATCATTCTTGCTCCAGCCGCGGTTGAGTTTCTAGGATTCGCCTGGGCTGCCGGTTGGGCCATCGCAGCCGCTGCCGGATTGTCACTGACCATGATGGTCGCAATCTCAATGCACCAGGCCCGCAAGGAGCTTAAGTACACCTGGAAGGCAAATTTGGGTTTGCTAATCCCATCGCTAGCTTTGGTTCTGATTTACGCTGCCGTTTTGTAGCCACTAGTTCATAGTTTCAAATCCAGCCTTGTTGGCGGCTCTGCGAAGGGTCGCCAACACCGCTGGCCCAGCAACCGCCAAGAGTGCAACCGTTGTTATGGCTCGGCCGGTATCCCAAATGAAACCACCGGTTATCAACTCGTAGCGAAAGAAATTCCCCAGATTTTCACTCAGGGCCGCGCCCGGTGAATAAGACAGGCTGGTTCCCACACCCGCCAACAATGGCCAGTTCCACAGGGTCATCAACGAGCCATAAAAATAACTGGCAAGCAATGCAAAAATTGCAAGCAGCCATATCTGACCCCCTCGACTCTTCAAAGTCGGAAGCAGGCCGGCAAGCAAACCGATCAGCCCGGCGGCCATCATTTGGAACGGCAGCCACGGGCCAAAACCCCCGGTTAGCAGCGCTGAAACCAGAAGTGAAGAGCTGCCAAGTAGAAACCCAAACCCCGAGCCAAAGACGTACGAGCCCAAAATAAGCAGAAAAAACACGGTTTCGATTCCCGCGGTGCCGGCCCCCAGCAGTCGGATGACCGCGTTCAATGCGGTTAGCACGCCCAACATCGCAAGTTGCTTTGACCCGATGCCCCCCGTTGCCACTTCGATGAGAATCAAGACCACAAGCATGGGCATGAGAAAAATAAAAACAGTCTGGGCGATATTCGCCTCGTTCTGGTTTTGGCTCTGAATCAACAGTGGCCACATGAACATCAGGAGCGCTGCCGAGCCTGAAAGTAAGATGCTGAGCTTAGAGATGAGTGCTGAAACTCGATTGCTCCTAATCATTTTCAACCCCGATTATGTCGTCGATCGAAATAACGCCGGGTCGCCTTACCAAAGCAGCGATCTGAGTGGCAAGTGCCGAGTCGGCGGCCAGTGCCTCGGCAACCGGCAAGCTGCTGACCACTCGCCCCTCGACCAGCTCAATCACGGTGTCAGCTACCAGAGCGACGAACTCAAGATCATGGGTTGCCACCACCACTGATTTGCCAGAGCGTTTCAGGGTGGCAATCTGTTGCGCCAGTTGGCGCTTCGCCTCATAGTCGAGCCCCCTGGTTGGCTCGTCAAGCAAAAGCACCCTGGCACCCTTCACCAGTTGCAGCGCCAAAACCAGAGCCAGTTGTTGCCCGGCCGACAAATCCCTAGGGTGCCGGTTTGGGTCCAGTCGCCCAGCCAATTGCGCAAACAACCCCGCGGTTGTGGCGGCTGGCACCTGGGCAAACTGATCCGATTCCTCCAACTCTTCGGCAAGACTGTTTAGGAACAAAAGGTCGGCGGCGTTTTGAGGCACCAGGCAAACCAATGCAAAACGTTGCGCGGCGGCAAGTTGCCCCGGATCAACTCCGTCTATCAGCGCAGTGCCACCGGTTCGAGCGCCAGAGCCCTGAATGGCCCAGAGCAAACTCGACTTACCAGAAGCGTTCTTGCCGATGATTGCAAGCACCTCGGCCTCGGCAACCGAAAACGACGATGGATGAACTGCAGTTGCGCCACCAAAGTTCACCGCAAGGTCGCTCACCTGCAAAACCGTTGGCGCCAACTGCCGGCTAAATGAAGGTCTTGGCCGAGTTGAAACTTTCGAATCTTGCCAGAAGGTTTCGGCCGCCGCAATGTCGAGAGGAAGTGGCACCCAGCGAAGCCGCTGGGCGAGTTCAACCAAGGGAGGAACCATTCGGTAATCATTGAAGGCCTTGGCCGGTTCGCTCTTGGTGACGCTGCCGTCTGGGTGCACCATGGTGACAGAATCCACCAAGCCAATCAATCGTTCAATGCGATGTTCGGCAATCAGCACTGTGATTCCAGAATCGGCAAGCCGCTTTAGAAGCTGCAGCAGGTCTTCGGCGGCTTCGGCATCGAGCGCCGAGGTGGGTTCGTCAAGCACCAGAATTCTTTGCCCGGCGGCAATCGCAGCCCCAATGGCAACGCGCTGCTGTTGGCCGCCTGACAAGTATCCAAGTGGCTGATCCAGCAATTCGGTCAAACCGAGCCTCTTGGCAATATCCAAGACCGCGATTCGCATTTCGGACGGGGCGGTTCCAAGTTGCTCGAGGCCGTAGGCCAGTTCATCTTCAACGGTATCCGCCACAAATGAACCTTCGGGTTGCTGATTCACATAGCCAACCAGTTCGGCCAGTTGATGAGGAAAACTGCCACTAACGTCTTTGTCGCCGAGCGCAAGGCGACCGCGGGCGGTGCCACCCGTGAAATGCGGTGCCAACCCATTGATGGTTTTCAGAAAGGTTGATTTGCCCGAGCCGGTCGGGCCGCAAACCAACGAGAACTCACCGGGGGAGTAGTGCAGATTTAGCCTGCGCAAGACGGCCGATTCGGCCTTTGAATACTGAAAACTGAAGTCGCTGAAGGTAATCATCAAAAACCCCAACCGAGCAGGGCCGAGGCTGCAACCAGCGCGCTAATCGCAAGCACCGCATAGTCCGCGGTGGCTAACGGCTGGGGGCGATAGCGGGTTCGTAGGTGCTTAGCCGAGTTGGCTTTTACCGTCCAGATCAGACTCAGCAGGCCAAGGGCAACAATGGTCAGGCTGACCAAATCGGGTTTGGAGGTGAGTATTAGGTAGCAACCAATTGCAAAGAAGCAAACCGAAACCAAGGAGATTGCGCGAAGCCAGGTGGTCTTGGTTGCCGACTGGGCGGCGGTTCGCCCAAACCCGCGAGCATCCATGCTGGCGGCCAGTGACATTGAGCGATCAATGGTGTCTTCGAGCACTGGAATGACGATGCCAGACAGGGCTCGTAATCCCTTGCTGCGACCCCGAAGCATTCTGGCCTTTCGCACCCTTTGCAGACTCTCGATCAGTTGCGGTGCCAGATTTATTGCCACCGAAATGGCCGTGGCCACCTCGAAAAGTGCCCCCGGCGTTGATTTGAGCAGTTTTCTTGGATTGGCTAGTGTGTTGGCCATGGCAACGCTCATGATGATTGCGGCCAAGCGAAGACCATCGGTTAGGGCCGCCAAAATATTGGTTTTGCTAACCTTCCCTAAAAATTGGAAATCACCCAAAACCCCAAGGTTCAAACCCAGCCGTGGAAAGGTAAGCCAAGTTTCACCGCTCGTGGTCTCGATGTTGAAGACGATTCTGAACACCAATCTCAGGCAAACCACCAGGGCTCCTAAAACCAGGTAGAAACGAAGGGATTGTGACCAGGGCGCATATTCTCGACAGGACAAAATCACGGCAACGCAGGCCAACAAAATGCCTGTCAAAACCAAAATGTTGCCACTTGAACCGGCCAGGATTGCAAAACTTAATCCCGCTAACCACCAAACCCCAGGGTGCAACTTGCTTGCCGAAAACTGGTTAGTCATCGGCTTGCGCAAATCACTGGTTTTGGCAACAATCTGGGTTTAGCCGCTTGGGTGGATTCGCCCGCCACCAGAAACCGCCAGCCCTCGAAGCTTCCACAGGCGGGCTTTCGCATCGAGGCACCAATTCCGCTGATTTGCCATTGGGCCGGGCCGGTCGAGGTGGCCTGATTTGGTTTTGGGTCAGAATAAAAGTACGCCCAATGGCCTTCCTGATAGCTTGGCGTGTCGGCACAGTTTTGTTGCTTTGGTTCGGGCCAACCCGCCAGCCGGCAAACAAAACCAATCGGAAACTGCGACGTGCCTTCAACCTTGACGCCCGCCGCCAACAGGGCCTGCCAACCGGTTCCCTCAAAGCCTTGCGCGCAGCGAACCATCGGTGCTTTATCGATGGATGTTCCGAAATCGACCACCACGGTCACGCCGCTAGCTGTCTTGCAGCCCTTGGAATCGTGGTTTAGTCCCGGGTTGGAAGCCGAACTCGTGTCTTTCCCCTCGGGCAGGACAGTGAAGAGACCACCGGCGGCCACGAGGCACACCAATCCCACCAGTACTGCCCGAAGTGAAAGTTTCATGAATCAGCCGAATCTATTTGATCAACTGCGCGTAGCTTGAACCGACCAGAGCCAAATAGCCCTGCGCAGTTGCATAGCTGTCGCCAGAAAGCTGGCAGGCCGAGGCAGATCCGCCGCCGGTGACACAGTCCTTGGCGGCCTGCTCTGTCCAAGCAACCACCAAGCCGCCATCAGTTGCCACCTTGGTCGCTAACCAGCGACGGTAAACGGATACGTTCTGGCCAACCGACTGCAACCCCATGATTGCGTATGAACTGCCGTTGCTGTCATAGTCATCCCAGGCGTTCCAATGGCTCTTTGGGGTGCCGGCGGCGCTGTCTTTGAGGAAGCCGACCGCTCGAGAGATTGCTGCCTTGACCCTAGAGCCGAACGACGCGTTCGGGTTGCTCCGCAGTGTTGAAAGCGCCTGCAGTGCAATGCCGGTTGAGTCGGTGCCGCTGACCTCGGCCACACCATTACTGTCTGGCCCGAAGCCGCCATCCTGGTGCTGAAAACTAAGAAGCTTCTGACCCGCCAACTTTGCCTTGGCATCGCTTCCGATAGCCGACATCGCGAGGGTGACCCAGCCGTAGTCGAAGGCTCCGGGGTTCGCGTTCGCAACCGCGCCCGAACTGTCAATACTGCCCGCCAGTGACCGACCGATGCTTTCGCTCAGCGACTGGTTTTTGACGCCAAGAACCTCGCTGGTAAAAATGAACTTCGCGCTCAGGCCCGGAATCAGGCTTCGTTCGCTCGAGTAAAGGTAGCCGACTCGATTTTTTGGGGTTCCGGTCACTTGGGATCTCAGCAAACTGTAGTTCACGGCCGTTGCCAACTGTTTCGCGCTCTGCCCGGCAGCATATCGCTGCAGCAGGGCCTCTAGCGTGAAGCCAAAATCGGGCTTTCCAGGAGTGAAACCCTCGAGGTATTTTCCATCGACAAACTTCTTGGTCAGAAACGTTGCCGTTGCTCGATGAGCCGAAACGATGGATGGGTTGAGCTGGCTGCTTGGATTGGCGTTGGCGGTTGCTGCCTCGCCCACCCCGGTGGTTAGAAATGTTGCTACTGCTATTGCTGTGGCAATAAAGCGCAACTCAGATTTTGTCCGCATTTTGTGGACCTCTCGCATATAGCGATCTGAGTGCGAAGACAAGTGCGCTAGCACTCGACTCCGACCGTAGACCTCGACGGTTTGTATAAAGGAGTCAATTGTTTCTAGCAGGCATTCCGACTTGTCTTGACTTCAAACCAGGGTCTGAAAACTCGATTTACGGTTGCGGGTCAGCGTCGGAATTTCACCGACTTTCCCTACCAAAAGCAAAAGCACCGCCGTTTCCGACAGTTGCTTAAACCTATCAGCATCCATCGTTATTTTCTAAGGCAGGTTGATCAACTTTGCGAAGAGCGCGAAGCCCACGAAGGCCACCGCATCAAGCAAAAAATGTGCGATCACAAGTGGCATGGTCTTGCCCCAGCGCCGATACGCAAGGCCAAACACGAGCCCCATTATGGCGTTACCCAGGAAGCCACCAAAGCCCTGATAAAGGTGATAACTGCCCCGCAGTAAGGCCGATGCCAAGAGAGTGGTCCTTGGGCGCAAACCCAGCAGGTCAAAACGATTAAACAGGTAGCCGACCACCAAAACCTCCTCGAGCAGCGCCGCTCTAAGGGCCGCGAAGAGCAGCATGGGGATGACCCACCAGTAGCCACCAATCTGAGCCGGAACCAGTTTGGCCGACCACCCTAAAGCCCTTGCAAGCAGGTATAGGCCGACACCGGGAACCCCGATTCCAAGGGCCAGCAACCATCCCCGGTTGAGTGATTGACCAAATTTTCCGAAACTTAGGCCTATTTTGGTTTGCGGGACATTTGAATCGCTCGAAAGCAGGTAAAGGGCGAGGGCTATGGGTGCAAACCCGAAGGCGATGCCTAAGAACTGGTAGGTAAAGTCAAGCCACTCGATAGGCGCGAGCGATGGATTTAGGTTTTGCGTGCTGCCGGCTATTCCAGCGGCCGAGGTCAGCGAGGAAATGAGCGAAACGATTGAGTAGACGGCTGACGCGCCGAGACTGAGCGAGAAAACAATGCCGATTTCGAGCCAGATTTTGCGCTTAGACACTATCCATCGCCTTCTCAATAAAAAGCCCAAGAACCGAGCCGTTGCGCAAAAGTCTTGCGCAAGGTCAACCTATCAAATCGGTTAGGCCACGGCGGTTTGTTTCGGCCTAAATAAGTTCACGCAAAGAATCCGTAACGAAATTACAAATCGGGGTTTTTTTCACCAATAAAGTCGTAAAGTATTTTTACCCAAGGTATTGATGCTCAAACTGCGGTCGCGATTGATTGCGATGGTAAAGGTCAATGTCTAATCGATCAAGGAGAAAAAGTATGAAAGCAACACGAATCGCTCGCGCGATTGCTGTGGCTGCTGTCGGCGCCTTGACTGTGACCGGTGTTTCGACACTCGCAGTCAACCCGGCCAGTGCAGCTTTGCGCTCAACAGTGGTAGTCGTCTCGTCTAACGCTATGACGTCGCTCAACCCAGGAACCCCAGACACCAACCTGACCATCAACAGCGACATCGCTTATGTAACAGGTATGGGTTTCAACTACTACAACGACCAGCGCAACCTAGTAACCAACAAGGTTCTCGGTTCATACAAGATCGTAAAGAACACCGCATCAGACTTCCGCGTGGCTTACACCATCAACGCTGGAAAAGTATGGTCTGACGGCACCCCAATCACCGGTGTAGACCTTCTGCTCAGCCACGTGCTGTCCAGCGGAGCCTACTCAAAGAGCGCCGGACTCGGCGACCCATCAAACACTGAAGTCGCACCAGACTTCAACTCATCTGGCTACGGTGGCCCTTACGACAGTCACGTCGTTGGCCTTCCAACCTTGAGCGCTGACAAGATGACAGTGACCGTTCGCTACGACGCTTTCCAGCCAGACTGGCAGATCATGGGCCCTGGTGTTGCACCGGTTCACGCCCTTGAGTTGATGGCCGATGGCAAGAAGTCATTGCAGTCAGATTCAGCAAACCTAGCCGCAAAGGCCGCATTCCTCGAGGACTTCACCTCAAAGAACACCGCCAACCTGAAGAACGGTGGCGTCGG
>CAZLWT010000040.1:0-9189 GCA_964563325.1 uncultured Rhodoluna sp.
GAATCAAATCAACCTTGGTTTCCTTAGCGAAACCGGCCGGCATGGCAACCTCGAAACCGCCGAGGGCAAAATGCAGTTTTGAATGGGCTACGGCAAGGCCTCGTTCGACTCTTTCGCGGTCGATTTCAATGCCGATGACCTGGCACTCGGGATTGGTTTTGCTAACTCGCTGCAGCAGTTCAACGGCGGTGATTGGGCTGGCTCCAAACCCGAGATCAACCAGTATCGGTCTCTCAATCGACCGCAGCAGCGGCAGGGAAGCGATGAAGCGATCGACTCGGCGTAACCGGTTTGGATTGGTTGTTCCTCGGGTCACGCTCCCGACCGGTTTTTTGATAGCCACAGTTATAAATTAGCCGCTGCCGCGGCGCTGAGATTGCCCAGGTGTTGTGGCCGGCTCGGTAAACTAGAACGCATGACCGCTAAATACACACTCATTTTGTTGCGCCACGGCAACTCTGTCTGGAACCAAGCCAATCTTTTTACCGGATGGGTTGACGTTGATTTGAGCGACCTGGGCCGAACCGAGGCCCATCGCGCCGGCGAGTTGCTTGCCGAAAGCGGTCTAAAAGCAGATTTGCTTTACACCTCACGTTTGAAGCGGGCAATCAACACCGCTCACATCGCCCTAAACGCAGCCGACCGCAGCTGGATTGACGTCAAGCGCGACTGGCGTTTGAACGAGCGTCACTACGGTGCGCTTCAGGGCAAAGATAAGGCTCAAACTCTTGCCGAATATGGACCGGAGCTTTTTCAGACCTGGCGTCGCAGCTTTGATGTTCCACCACCGCCAATCGACGACAACGATCAGTACTCGCAGGCTCATGACGAGCGCTACGCGGGCCTTGGCGATGCCCTGCCTAAAACCGAGTGCCTCAAAGATGTTTTGGTTCGCATGATGCCGCTTTGGAACGACGAGATCAAGGCGGATTTGCAGAGCGGTAAAACCGTTTTGGTCACCGCCCACGGAAACTCGCTGCGCGCCTTGGTAAAGCACCTGGACGGCATCTCTGACGACGACATTGCCGAACTCAACATTCCAACCGGCATACCTTTGGTTTATCGCCTTGACGAAAACTTCAAGCCTTTGGTGCCGGGTGGCGAATACCTTGACCCGGCCGCTGCTGCTGCCGGTGCGGCCGCTGTTGCCGCCCAGGGTGAAAAGAAGTAGCCAACTTAAAAAGACTAAAAAGAAAAGGTCCAGCCAATGGCTGGACCTTTTCTGATATCTAAGTTTTTAGTTGTTTTTTGCCTAAGGCTTTATTTGGCCTCGGCGTCTTCGGCCTCATGCCAAGCGCCGGTGGTTAGGTAGGAAACCTTGCTTGAAATGTCAACCACGTGGTCGGCAAATCGCTCGTGGTATCGGCTGGCCAGGGTCACGTCAACCGTGAACATGGCGTTTTCTTTCCAGCTGTCGGCAAGCACAACATCGAACACCTGACGGTGCAGTTCATCAACGCGGGCGTCTTCTGCCTGAATCTTGCGGGCAAAGTCAACATCGGTGTTCTTCAAAAGCTGTGCGACCTTATTGGCCAACTCAACATCGAGGGCGCCCATTTCTTCGAAGGTTTTGCGCAGTGACTGTGGCACCGCTGAACCCGGGTAGCGATAGCGAGCGATTGTGGCGATGTGGCCGGCGAGTGCGCCCATGCGCTCGAGCGATGCGCTCATGCGCAGTGCCGAAACTAGGATGCGCAAGTCGCGGGCAACCGGCGACTGACGTGCCAAAATGCGAATCACGAGTTCGTCAAGGGCCAGGGCCTTGTTCTCATTGGCTTCAGCCAATGCGATGGCTTCATCGGCCGTTGCAACATCTGACTTTAGAAAGGCGGTTGAGGCCTTGGTCATGATGATGGCAACCGACTCGGCTATTTCGACCGAACGATCCTGCACTTCGTGCAACTCGTTTTGAAAAACCTCACGCATAGTTTTGCGCCTTTCAATCATTGACTCAGACTAGAACGCTCTCACGTCAAGGTAAACAGTAAGAAAATACTGCCACAACTGAAGCCTAATTGCTCGATTCAACGCCAATTTGCACATCCGTATCAAGTAAGCATCACCTATCGTTAAGTTTGTGAACAACACCGCTGAGTTAGTCACGGCTTTCGCCGTTGGGTTGGCTCTTGGCGCCTTGATTTATGCGCTGCTGCGCTGGTCTTACCGCACCGGTCGATTCAACCGCAAAAGGTTCAATCCGGTGCCAACCGAGGTGTCGGCGGCTCTAGACATTTTGGCAACCGCGGTTGTTGTGCTTGGGCCCTCTAACGCGGTCCTGAGCTCAACCGCCGGAGCCAGGTCGCTCGGCTTGGTCGAGTTTCGCAGACTGGTGCACGAGAACCTCGTCGAACTGGTAAACCGAGCCCGAGTCAGTGGCTTGGCCGAAGAGCTTGAGGCCGAAATATCGGTTGGCATGCGGGCCGCCACATTATTCATCGGGGCCAAGGCTGCCAAATTGAGCGATGGATACATGATCCTCCTGGTCGATGATCGAACCGACTCGATTCGTCTTGACGAGATGCGCCGAGATTTCGTTGCCAACGTGTCACATGAACTAAAAACTCCGGTGGGGGCAATCAGTTTGTTGGCCGAGACCATTCAGGGCGACATCGATGACACCGAAATGGTTAAGCGCTTTGCTGGGAACCTAGTCAAAGAATCCAAGCGTCTCTCGAACTTGATTCAAGACATCATTCAGCTATCGCGACTGCAGTCGAGCGAGGTATCAACCAAGGCGGTTTGCGTTGACCTGAATGCGGTGGTGCACGAGGCAATTGATCGCACCCACAGTATCGCCGATTCGCAAAAAATAACGGTTAATTTTATTGAGGGTCAACAAGCCTTCGTGCTTGGTGATTTTGAAATGCTTACAACCGCGGTAAAAAACCTCATCGAAAATGCGGTTTTGTACTCGGACACTGGGGGACAGGTGGGAATCGGTATAAAGGTGGCAAATCGTAAGGCGGAGATTGCGGTGACCGATAACGGAATCGGAATACCCGCCGATGAGCAGGCGAGGGTTTTCGAGCGATTTTATCGCGTTGATCAATCTCGTGACCGACAGACCGGCGGAACCGGATTGGGTTTGAGCATCGTCAAGCATGTTGCACTCAAACACCGTGGCGAGATAAATCTGTTTTCAAAGGTCGGGCTGGGCTCAACCTTCACTCTTCGACTGCCAGTGGCCGATCAAGAAACCATTGAGTCTCAAACCGAAAATCCAACGGAGGATGAAAAATGACCAGAATACTAGTAGTCGACGACGAACAGAACCTGCGCGAACCTCTGGTCTACCTGCTCAAAAAAGAAGGCTACGAAGTAGTTGAGGCCGCCGATGGAAACACGGCACTCGAGGTCTTTGTCGAAAAGGCGCCAGATCTAATTTTGCTTGACCTGATGTTGCCTGGAATGAACGGTGACAAGGTTTGTCAGGTGATTCGCCAAACCTCGAATGTTCCAATCATCATGCTCACCGCTAAAGACTCCGAGATTGACAAGGTGGTCGGGTTAGAAATCGGTGCCGATGATTATGTCACCAAGCCATACTCAACTCGCGAACTGCTGGCCCGCATGAACGCGGTGCTAAGGCGTCAGGTGACCCCATCCATCGCGGTTGGAAGCATCATTGAGGCGGGTGCCGTGCGCATGGACACCGAGCGACACAGCGTCACCGTGAACGGCGACAAGGTTGCGTTGCCACTAAAAGAGTTTGAACTGCTTGAGTTTTTATTGGAAAACGTGAACCGAGTGCTAACCCGAGGCCAGATTATTGACCGGGTTTGGGGTTCCAACTATTTCGGCGACACCAAAACCCTTGATGTTCACATCAAGCGCATTCGCTCAAAGATTGAAGATGACCCAGCCCGCCCGGCGCATCTGGTCACGGTGCGCGGTCTGGGCTATAAGTTCGAGGTTTAGCCCCCAAAACAGAAGCTCAGTTTTGGCTCTAGGGAGCTGGGGTTGCGCTTGGTGATGCGATTGGTGATTCGCTCGGCGCAACCGTTGGTGCAACTGTTGGCCAGGCGGTCGGCAAGGTTTTCACAAACTCGGTGTAGCTAGGCAGTATTCCTGCAACCACCGGAACGTCCATGCCGCGGCCGGATGAATTGGCCGAAACCACGTAAATCTTGACCAGTTGGCCAGGCTTTGCCTCGAGGCCGGTGATCGATTGCAAGTCAACCAAAAGGGCTGGCGACGAGTTGTATCCAAAGTCAATTTTTTGACCGGCGCCCAATGCGAATGGTGCGAACGGAACCTTGGCCCCGTTGACGTCGGTCATCTGAAGCGACACTTCGGTTGCCTTGGTGCCCGAGTTGACGAGTGAGCCGATTAGGGCTCCCGTGGTGCCGTTACTCAGGTAAATGAAGTTTCTGGCCTTAACTCCGTCGGTTAGATCAACCTGAGAACCATCGCTCGGCGCATACATTTGGAGGCTTTCGGCTGGTGAAAAACTGCAACCGGCGGTGGATAGTAGTAAGGCTGTGGCGATAGCCACTGCGGCAAACTTGCGCATGTGATGTTTCCTTCTGGATGGCGGCAAAGTGCTTCATTAGTTTACCCTCTCGAAATCAGGCTAACTGTGGTAAAATCGTAGTTTCTGAAGGGATTTAACCTGTATGAAGTTTGAAGTTGGCGAAACCGTTGTTTATCCTCACCACGGCGCCGCAACAATACTCGCAAAAGAAGAGCGCAGCATGCGCGGCGAGACCTATGCATATTTGCAACTTAAGGTTGCCCAGGGCGACCTGACTATTTGGGTTCGCGAAGACAACGCCGTTTCCGAAGTTGGCGTGCGCGACGTAATCGATGACGCTGGTGTCGAGCAGGTGTTTGGCGTTTTGCGCGCCGAGTTCACCGAAGAGCCAACCAACTGGTCACGCCGCTACAAGGCGAACCTAGAGAAGCTTGCCTCTGGTGACGTGGTCAAGGTTTCCGAGGTCGTTCGCGACCTGTGGCGTCGCGACCAAGACCGTGGCCTTTCCGCCGGTGAAAAGCGCATGCTTGCCAAGGCTCGTCAAATTTTGGTTTCTGAGTTGGCCCTTGCCAAAAAGACCGATGAAGAGAAGGCTTCGCTGATTCTTGACGAAGTCCTAGCCTCGTAGGCAAGATTTCAATGCCCGCCCGCGATGTCGCCGTGGTGGTTGTCGCAGCCGGCCGTGGCGAGCGACTCGGTGCCGGTGCCCCGAAGGCCTTTGTAAAACTGGGTCAACGCACACTGCTCGAACACACCATCGAAAATATTTCCCAAATGGCAACCGTTTCAAGGTTGGTGTTAGCGGTACCCGAAAGCCACGTGATCGAGGCAACCGCGATGGCTTCGGCTTCGGCGGTGCCAACATCCATCGTTATTGGTGGCGACACCAGGCAGCAGTCGATTGCAAACGCGCTGCAGGTTATTGAGCCCGGCACGGCAATCGTTTTGGTTCACGACGCGGCCCGTTCGCTGGCCCCGGCCGAACTTTTTGAGCGGGTGGCCGCCTCGGTGCGCGAATCTGGTTTGGCCACGATTCCGGTGATGCCGGTTTCTGACACCGTAAAACAAGTGCAGGGCGATTTGGTTTTAGAGACCGTTGATCGTTCCAGTCTGCGGCTTGCTCAAACTCCGCAGGGCTTTCAGGCCTTCGAACTGCTAGCTGCCTATCAGGCGGCAAGCGAAGACTTCACCGATGACGCAGCCCTCGTGCAATCCCTTGGCGGCCAGATCCGTCACGTTGCCGGCGATGCTCGCGCTTTCAAAATAACGACGATGGATGACCTTGCGGCCGCCGAGCGACTGCTCACCGCGGTTTTGACCCCGGCCACGCAGCCCACGCCTTTTGTTGGCATCGGCATCGACGTGCACCGGTTCTCGGCTGACCCGCTGAAGCCGCTCTACCTTGGTTGCCTGCTTTGGCCGGGCGAGGTCGGTCTTGACGGGCACAGCGACGGCGATGCCATTGCGCACGCGCTGGTCGACTCTTTGCTTTCGGCGGCCGGCTTAGGCGACATCGGCACCCAGTTCGGGGTAGACCGACCCGAGTATGCCGGGGCCAGCGGCCAACTGTTCATCGAGGGCACGCTCAACCTGTTATCCATCGCCGGTTTCAAAGTGAACAACGTTGCCATCGAAATAGTTGGCAATCGACCAAAGCTAAACCCGAGGCGCCGCGAAGTTGAGGCTTGCCTGACCGAGTTGGTTGGGGCACCGGTCACCCTGGCGGCAACCACCACCGACGGGTTGGGTTTTCTAGGTCACAGCGAGGGCTTAGCGGCCGTTGCAAACGCTTCAATCGTTAGGCTAGCCTCGTGAGCATGAGCAAGCTAAACCTGCGCCTTTATGATTCTCGTTCGGCCGAACTCGAAGACTTTCAGCCGATCGTCGCCGGTCAAGTCGGCATTTATCTTTGTGGCCCAACCGTGCAATCGGCGCCACACGTTGGCCACCTGCGGTCGGCGCTGGTTTATGACCAACTGCGTCGTTGGCTAAGCGCCAAAGGCCTTAGCGTCACACTGATTCGCAACGTGACCGACATCGATGACAAAGTTTTGGCCAACGCTCAGGCCTCTGGCGAAAACTGGTGGGCCCTTGCCTACCGTTTCGAGCAGCAGTTCAACGCGGCTTATCGCGCCCTGGCAATCGAAGCGCCAACTTATGAGCCAAGGGCAACCGCGCACATCCCCGAGATGCTGGCCCTGATTGAACGGCTCATTGTTGCCGGTTTTGCTTACCAAGCCGAAGATGGTTCGGCCGATGTTTATTTTGCGGCTTCGAAATGGGCCAACTACGGCGAACTAACCAACCAAAAGATTGATGCCGAAAAGGTGCTTGAAGCCGGCGAGGCCGCCGACCCGAAGAAGCGCGACCCAAGAGATTTTGCTCTCTGGAAGGCAACCAAGCCGGGCGAGCCGCAGTCGGCAAGCTGGGCCACTCGCTTTGGCGCTGGCCGACCAGGCTGGCACATTGAATGTTCGGCCATGGCAACTCACTATTTGGGTGCCAACTTTGACATTCACGGCGGCGGGCTAGACCTGCGCTTCCCGCATCACGAAAACGAACTGGCCCAATCCAGCGCTGCCGGCGACTCCTTCGCCAACATTTGGTTGCACAACGGTTTGGTCAATGTCGCCGGCAACAAGATGTCAAAATCGCTTGGCAATTCAATCTTCGCCAGCGACCTGTTAGCTGCCGCCAGCCCAATCGCGATTCGCTATTACCTTGGCAGCGCGCATTACCGCTCGGTGCTCGACTACCACGAGGGTGTGCTTGAAGAAGCCGAGTCGGCAATCGAACGCATCCAAAGTTTCTTGGATCGAGCCGCCCGTCGCTTGGCCGGAACCCGCTTCGAGGTTGGCGCCGATTTCGACTTCGATTCCTTGCCGGCAGACTTTATAACCGCGATGGATGAAGACCTCAGTGTGCCGACCGCCCTGGCTTGCCTGCACGAGACCGTGCGCGCCGGCAACACATCCATCGACTCGGATGAGGTGGAGTCAATCGCGGCCGCATTAGCGGCGGTGCAGGCGATGCTGCAGGTGCTTGGGTTAAACTCAACCGATGCGCAATGGGCAGAAACTGCCGACACAAAAACTTTCAACGCGCTGGATGTAATCGTTCAGGGTCTGATTGCAGAACGAAACGCGGCTCGCGCGGCAAAAGACTTTGCCCGCGCTGATGCCATCAGAGATCAACTACAACAAGCCGGCATAACCCTAGAGGATGCAGCCGACTCAACCCATTGGAGTACAAATGGCTAGCAAACCAGGTCGCCCAGGCGCGGCAAAAGGCAAAAAAGGCGCGACTATCGGAACCGGTGGCAAGGGCCGTCGTGCCCTCGCGGGCAAGGGCCCAACCCCCAAGGGCGAAGAGCGCAAGGGCCACCCCAAGCAACGCGCCGCCGAGCACCGCGCCAAGTACGCCGCTCAAAGCCCGGTCAACTCGCGCAAGGGTGAGTTTCTAGCACCTAGCGCACGCACCGCAGGTAGCGCCGGTGCCGCCTCACGCAACACCCAGCGGGTTGCCAAGGCCACGGAAGCCGGCGAGGTCCTATCTGGTCGCAACTCGATTCTTGAGGCCTTGCGGTCGAAGGTTCCGGCAACTGCCATGTACATTTCGAACCGCATTGAGATGGATGACCGCGTGAAGGAAGCCATCACCATGGCAAACGCGCGCTCGATTCCAATCAGCGAGGTCACCAAGGCCGAAATCGATCGACTGACCGGTTTTGACTCGGTTCACCAGGGCATCGCCCTTGCAGTTCCCGCCTATAACTATCAGCACCCAATGGATCTGCTTGACAAGATCATTTCGCGTGGCCAGACCCCGCTGCTTGTTGCCCTAGATGGCATCACCGACCCTCGTAACCTCGGAGCCATTATCCGAAGCGTTGCCGCCTTTGGTGGTCAGGGTGTAATCGTGCCTCAGCGTCGTTCGGTTGGCGTGACCGCTTCGGCTTGGAAGACCTCGGCCGGTGCCGCGGCTCGTGTGCCAGTTGCCTTGGCAGCTAACCTAAACAACACCTTGAAAGAGCTTAAAAAGCGCGGCCTGTTTGTTGTCGGTCTGGACGGTGAAGGCGACATGCAGTTGCCAACCTTCAAGCTTGGCCCAGAGCCAATCGTTTTGGTTATCGGTTCAGAGGGCAAGGGGCTTTCGCGCCTGGTTCAGGAAAACTGCGATGCAATTTTGTCGATTCCAATCGCCCAAGACACCGAATCGCTAAACGCCGGCATCGCAGCCAGCGTTGCGCTCTATGAAATCAGCAAGAGCCGCCCAACCCTATAAGGGCGGTTCTTTGAGCGCAGCCCTGCAAGCGGCTTGGTCTTAGACCTTGTCTCGCCAGTCTTCTTCTTCATCTTCAAAAACCACAATCGTGCCGGTTGGCACCGGGTTTGGCAGGGTGATTGCTTCGGTGACCGGTGAGAGCAAGGCTTCTTCATCGCGTCGATGGGTCAGCACGTTGGCAACGTAGGACTGCACGGCTTCGGCCAGCGGAATGTCGCGTTCTTGTTCTTGGCTGATGTACCAGCGGTGCTCTAAAACCTGGTGGAATATTTCGGCGGGTTCGAGCTTGCCGGCCATTTCACGCGGAATTGCCATGACCACCGGTTCGAAAGTGTGACTAAGCCACTCGAGATCGGAAGAGCACACGTCTGAACTCCCGTCACGAATTCGTAAATCGTATGCCGTCTTCTGCTCGAAAAAAAAAATTATGC
>CAZLWT010000041.1:0-7191 GCA_964563325.1 uncultured Rhodoluna sp.
CTGAACGCCGCCGTTGAAAGCAAGAAGGCGTGAGCCAAGCCAACTCTGCACCTGATGACGCAGCGCCTGAAAACGCGGCACCCGAAGATGCGGCCGCTAAACGCCGCGCTCGGCAAACCCTAATCAACCTGCTGCTGTCACTGGGCGCAAGTTTGGCAATCGTCATCGGGTTGGTGCTGATCGTGCCCCGAGACGACAGCAACCGCATTAACCCGGTTGATTACGTGGCCATCGCCGCCGACGCACAAGGCTCAACCGCCCTGCCGGTGTTGGTTCCAAAAATTGCCGTCGGCTGGTGGTCAAATGCTGCGCGCTGGAAAGACACCAAGGCGGCCGCCGATGGAGTCGCCAGTTGGTACGTGGGTTTTGTTGGCCCGTTGAACCAGTACATCGGCATGACGCAGGCCTTCAACATCAACCCGACCTGGTTGGCAGAACAACTCAAAAACAATGCCAAAACCGGCGAGGTGCCGATCGCGGGCAAGACCTGGCAGGTTTACGAGGCCATTATTCCTAGTGACCCGCCGTCGACTCGCGAGTTCGAAATGGTGCTCAAGGTCAAGAACGACGTTGTGCTCATCTATGGAACAGCCAAACCCAAAGACTTCTATGCCCTAGCCGCCCAAATCAACTCTGAAATCGACGGGAAATACTGATGGCTGATTCGATTAGACCGACCAACCCGCAAGAGGCTTGGAGCGCCATGGTGGAGGGAAACCACCGTTTTGTTTCTGGCGCTCCCGCGCACCCAAGGCAAGACATTGACCGCCGCAACCAGTTGGCCGAACAACAAAAGCCCTTTGCCGCCCTGTTTGGTTGTGCCGACTCAAGGCTTTCGGCCGAAATCATCTTTGATGTCGGGCTAGGCGACCTTTTCGTGGTGCGAAACGCCGGTCAAGTCATCGCCGAAACCATTTTGGGCTCACTCGAATACGCAGTCGAAGTTCTAGGTGTGCCGTTGATTCTGGTTCTCGGTCACGACGAGTGCGGGGCCATTCGTGCCACCATCGACTCGAGCCAAGGCAAAGTAGCAACCGAGGGCGAGTTCATTGCAGATTTGGTTAGCCGCATCGCGCCAACCGTCAAAGCCGCCAACGAACAAGGCTTGTTCGAAATCGATGACGTGACCCAACTGCACGTGCAAGACACCGTGAACGAAATGCTGACCCGATCCAAACTCATCTCGGCGGCTGTCAAGTCTGGCAAGTTGGCGGTTGTCGGGGCAAACTACAAACTGGCTCTCGGCGAGATTCGGCCGATAGTCACAATCGGCACCGTCTAACCCATTAGCCTGCAACCTGCGACAAGTTTCCAACCAAAAGCAACAACCTAAAATCCGAACCGTACGAAAGGCCGCTAGCGTGGAATTCCGCATCGAGCACGACACCATGGGTGAAGTTCAAGTACCCCTAAATGCCCTCTACCGCGCGCAAACCCAGCGTGCCGTCGAGAACTTCCCAATCAGTGGCACCACTCTTGAGCGAGCCCACATCGCGGCGCTTGCCCAAATCAAGAAGTCAGCGGCTCTTGCAAACGCAAAGTTGGGCGTGCTTGACGCATCCATCGCCGATGCCATCGCAAAATCTGCCGATGAGGTAATCGACGGCCACCACGACGGTGACTTCCCCGTCGACATTTTCCAGACCGGTTCGGGCACCTCGTCGAACATGAACATGAACGAGGTGCTTGCCACCTTGGCAACCAAGCACCTGGGCGCCGAGGTTCACCCAAACGACCACGTCAACGCCTCACAGTCGTCAAACGACGTCTTCCCTACCTCGGTGCACCTTGCCGTCACCTCGGCCCTGATTCACGACCTGTTGACCGCGCTAGACCACCTTGCTCTGGCACTTGAGGTCAAGGCTGACCTTTGGCAGTCAGTGGTCAAAGCCGGCCGCACACACCTGATGGATGCCACCCCGGTGACCCTTGGTCAAGAGTTTGGTGGCTATGCCGCGCAGATTCGCTATGCCATCGAGCGCGTGCAGTCAACCATCGGTCGAGTCTCCGAGGTTCCTCTCGGCGGCACCGCGGTTGGCACCGGCATCAACACCCCTAAGGGCTTCCCACAAGAGGTCATTCGCCTGCTGGCGGCCGAAACCAAACTTCCTATCACCGAGGCACGCAACCACTTTGAAGCTCAGGGCGCAAAGACGCTTTGGTCGAAGCCTCTGGCGCGCTTCGAGTGCTTGCGGTCAGCTTGACCAAAATCAACAATGACCTGCGATGGATGGCCTCCGGCCCGAACGCCGGCCTTGGCGAACTGCACATTCCCGACCTGCAGCCAGGTTCCTCGATCATGCCGGGCAAGGTCAACCCGGTGATTCCGGAAGCCGTGATGATGGTTTGTGCTCGGGTCATCGGAAACGATGCGACCGTGGCTTGGGCCGGGGCCAGCGGAAACTTCGAACTGAACGTTGCGATTCCTGTGATGGGAAACGCACTGCTTGAATCGATTCGACTGCTTTCAAACTCGATGCGATTGCTTGCCGATAAGACCATCGATGGTTTGGTTGCCAATGAGGCACGCTCTCGCGCCCTT
This sequence comes from uncultured Rhodoluna sp., assembly GCA_964563325.1. Lineage (GTDB taxonomy): Bacteria > Actinomycetota > Actinomycetes > Actinomycetales > Microbacteriaceae > Rhodoluna. Next base: position 2,543 of record CAZLWT010000041.1, read on the forward strand.
GCCGAATCGAGCCCATCGATCGTCACCCCGCTAAACAAGTACATCGGTTATGAAGCTGCCGCCAAGATTGCCAAGCATTCGGTTGCAAACTCGATCACCGTGCGCGAGGCCACCATTGCGCTTGGCTATGTTGACGACCAAAAACTTACCGAAGAGCAACTCGATAAGGCGCTTGACGTTCTTTCAATGACTCGGCCACCACAGTAACCAAGTGGTTGGTTTTTGGCTGGCAATTGCCGCGGCCCTAGCGACTTTTTTGGGATACCTTTTGGTTGCCTTTCAACCTCGAGGGCTCAGTAAAGAGCGCTTCAACGGGCTTGCCCTGTTGGTTGCGGCTGTCGCCATGGTCGCAGTCAGTTTCGCCGAGCTTTTACCCTTCGCGCTAAACAGTTCGCTCACGCTGGTTGAGATCCTGCTGTGGTTTGCCCTCGGTGTCGGCGTCTACGGTCTAATCCGCTTTGCCGTGCGGGTGACCCAGTTAGCCTCAAATCGGCTCATCAGCTCGGCAATCGTGCTTACTACCGCGCTGACCCTGCATAACATTCCAGAGGGCGCCGTGACGGTGGCTGCCACCTCGGCGGGGCTTTCAATCGGGGTCACCACGGCCATTGCAATAGCGATTCAAAATGTACCCGAGGGTTTATCGATAGCGGCGGTTGTTTTGGCTGCCGATTTGGGAAAAAGAAAAGCGATTCTATACGTTGCAATATCTGTGGTTGCCGAGATGTTGGGTGCCACAATCTTGCAAAGCAACGTTGCAACCATTACCAGCCAGAACACCGCCGCCTTGCTGACCGCGATCAGTGGAATCATGATTGCGGTTAGCGTTTTTGAGCTACTACCCGATGGGCTGCGACTAACCGTCAATCGGGGTGTAGAGCAACTGCAGGCAGGCGACGGCGAACCCAAACATTAGGTATGGGCCAAAGGGAATATGTGCCTTCAAGTGGGTTTTACGAAGTACCAGCATTGCTAGAACCACTACCGTTGCGGCGACCAGAGCGTAAAACACGGCCTGAACCGGGGCAACGGGGCTAAACCAACCCAGCACGAATGCTATTGCAGCGATTAGCTTTACATCACCCATGCCAAGCACGCCGGTGCGGTTTATCAGCAAGGCAACCCCGAAGGCGATGGCCGATGTTGCCAGGGCCACCAAGGTCAGCCCCCACATACCCAGCTGCCAATCAACCAGCAGTTGGCCGGCTAGCGCGATAGGAAAAGCTGGAAGCACCAGCCGGTTTGGCAGTCGATGTTCCCGAATGTCGATGCGAGCCAGGGGTATGGCAATCGCGAGTAAGTAAACCGGGCCAAGGAGCATCATATCGATAGCAGACATGTTGGCAGGCTAGTCGCTTCAAAATGGTCGCGAAAAAGTTATTCACAGCCCTGCCTTGCGAGCCGAGGCTGCTAACTGTCGAGCAACTCGGTGACGAGTGCTGCGATGGCCGAGCGCTCAGATCTGGTGAGAGTGATGTGGCCGAAAAGCGCTTGACCTTTTAGGGCTTCAATCACCGAGGCGATTCCATCGTGACGCCCGACCCTGAGATTGTCGCGCTGGGCAACATCATGGGTCAAAACCACCCTAGAGTTTTGGCCAATTCGGCTAAGCACCGTCAGCAATACATTGCGTTCAAGCGATTGGGCTTCATCGACAATCACGAAGGCATCGTGCAACGATCGACCCCTGATGTGAGTCAGCGGCAGTACCTCGAGTTGGCCACGATCGGTGACGTGTTCAATAACCTCCTTGGAAACCAAGGCGCTCAAAGTGTCATAAATGGCCTGACCCCAAGGGTTCATTTTCTCGGATTCGCTGCCGGGAAGGTATCCGAGCTCTTGACCACCAACCGCAAAAAGTGGCCGGAAAACCATGATTTTTTTGTGTTGCCGACGCTCGAGCACGCTCTCTAGGCCGGCACAGAGGGCCAGGGCCGACTTGCCGGTGCCGGCTCGGCCACCCAGGCTGACAATGCCGACATCCGAATCGAGCAGCAGGTCGATTGCCAGCCGTTGCTCGGCAGAGCGCCCGTGAACCCCAAACACGTCGCGGTCGCCACGCACCAACTTCACTCGGTGTTCCGGGGTGACTCGACCAAGCGCGTGGCCGCGCTCTGAAGAGATCACCAGATTGGTATTTATTGGCAAATCTTTGGCTGCTGGGTGATCGACGACTTCGGCCTCATAGAGATCACTCATTTGCTCGGCGGTTAGCGATAAATCGGCCGAGCCGGTCCAACCGCTGTCTCTAGCCAGCTCGTGTCGATACTCTTCGGCTTTCATTCCAAGGGCTGCCGACTTGACTCGCATTGGCAAATCTTTCGAAACCACCGTGACGTCAAATCCTTCTTTAGAAAGATTGAAGGCGCAGGCCAGAATGCGACTGTCGTTATCGCCAAGTTGGAATCCGGCCGGCAAGACCGACTGGTTGATGTGGTTGAGTTCGACACGCAGCGTGCCACCCTCGCCAACCGCGATTGGGAAATCTAGGCGTTCGTGTTTTTGGCGCAGGTCATCGAGAAAACGAAGCGCCTGCCGAGCGAAAAACCCAATCTCTGGGTCGTGTCGCTTCTTTTCCAATTCGTTGATCACGATGATTGGAATCACAACTTCATGCTCGTCAAACCGAAACATGGCACGCGGGTCGGCTAACAGAACCGAGGTGTCTATAACAAAGGTTCTCACCGCTTGTTTTTGGGCTTTTGCTGCAACCGTCTGAGCTTCTGATGACTTTGCCAAGAGCTGACTCCTTCGCTGTTCTTGCTGGCAGATTACGCCCGCCCGAACAACTTCGACCACTTCAACACGCCAAAAACTTTGCGCGTCACCCAGATTTAACTTTTAGGCGCCGTAGCGGCGATGGCGAGATTCGAATGCGCGAATGGCCCGCAGGAAGTCAACTTTTCTGAAGTCTGGCCAAAGCGCTTCTTCGAAATACAGTTCGCTCGATGCGCTCTGCCAGAGCAGAAAACCGCTCAGTCGTTGCTCGCCCGAGGTGCGAATGATGAGGTCTGGGTCTAACTGCCCACCCGTGTAAAGGTGTTTGCTGATGAGCTCTGGGTCTAGCATTTCTGCGATCTGTTCGATGCTGGCCCCGGCCGCCGAGTGTTCCTTCAGAATCGAGCGCATGGCATCGGCAATCTCGGTGCGGCCCCCATAGCCGATGGCAAGGTTCACGTGCACGCCGTGGCCTTCAAAGCCCGTGGTGCGCTTTTCGGCTTCTTCCAACTTAGCCAATAGCTCGGCTGGCAGCGAGGCTCGGTCACCCATCAACTGCAGCTTCCAGCGACCCGATTCGGCCAAATCGGTTGCCAACTCGCCGATTATGGCAAGCAGGTCATTTAGCTCTTGGCTTGGCCGATTCTTCAAGTTATCTAATGACAGCATGTAAAGCGTGACGGTTGGAATTCCGATTTCGTCACACCAGGTCAAAAATTCAAAGATTTTTTGAGCACCGGCGGCATGACCGTGCTTGGCGTTTCCGGCATTTCGTCGCTCGGCCCAGCGACGATTGCCATCGAGCATGACGGCAACGTGCTTTGGCAGGTCTTCGGGCAACAATCCTCGCTCGAGTGACCGCTCGTAAAGCCGATAAATCACATTGCGCATACTGCCAGATTACTACCCGTGGGCGTACAGTTTTCTTATGAGCAAGAATCCAAACGAAGCGAACCTTCCAATGCATATTCCAATCTCGGATTTTGCCACTCGTGAAATAAACATCATCGAAACCAAGCCAACCTGGCGCGGTTGGATTCACGCCGGAGTCTTGCCAATCGTGATTGCCGCTGGCATCGTGCTGATTGTTTTGGCCGATGGCACGGTGGCGAAAATAGCCGATGCCATCTTCTTCCTTTGCTCTTTCCTGCTCTTCGGAAACTCTGCGCTGTACCACCGCTTCAACTGGAAGCCGAGCACCAAAAGAGTCTTGAAGCGCATCGATCACGCAAACATTTTCCTGTTGATAGCCGGCAGCTACACGCCAATAACCCTGCTTGCGCTGCCTAAAGACAAGGGCCTGCTGCTAATCATCCTGATTTGGTCAACCGCCATTTTGGGGATTGGCTTTCGCGTGCTTTGGATCAACGCGCCACGCTGGCTCTACGTGCCGATCTATGTCGGAATGGGCTGGGGCGCGCTGGCCTACGTGGTTGACTTCTTTGGCGCCAATGTGGCCATGATGGTGCTGGTTTTGGTCGGTGGCCTGCTCTACACGGTTGGCGCGGTGATTTACGGCTTCAAGAAGCCAAACCCGTTCCCCGGTAAGTTTGGCTTTCACGAAATCTTCCACGCGCTAACTGTCCTGGCGTTCCTCTGCCACTGGACGGCGGCGCTAATCATCAGCCTCAGCCCAGTGGTTGGGTCGCTCGGCGCCTAACGCCGGGCTTGCGCCTAACGCTGAGGCTTGGTTGGTGGGGCCGGGCGCTCAGGCTTCTTTTTGGCGGTTGGCTTGCTGGCCGCTGGGGCGGCATCCATCGCGGGTGTTGGGTTTTCGGTTTTGCCCTCGGCCGCTTCGGCTTCTAGTCGCTCTTGAATCTCGGCGCGGTATCGCACCCGACGAACGCGCTTAACCATGTCAAAGATCAAGATGATGGCGCCGGCCACCATGATGAAGGTGAAGATAAAGCCTAGGGTTCCCGGGCTGTAAA
>CAZLWT010000041.1:7291-9054 GCA_964563325.1 uncultured Rhodoluna sp.
GCGCCGGCCACCATGATGAAGGTGAAGATAAAGCCTAGGGTTCCCGGGCTGTAAAACTGGGTCGATGGGTCATCGGTCGGGCTTGGGGTGGCGGCCAGGACGGCAAAGATTTTGTTCATGCTTTAAGTATCGCCTGTTAGCGGTTAGCCTTAATGCGTGTCGATGGATGATTTTCTAGCAGAGCGCTACGGGCGCACCAAGGCGCGAGCCACTCAAGACAGACGGCGATGGATATTCGTTGCTGGGCTGCTGGTTCTGGCCTTCCTGATTTGGTCGGTTTACACGAACTTTTTCATGCCCCGGCCGCCGGTTTTTGCGACCACCGGTTTTGTCATCGAAAGCCCTCAGCGCGCAACCGTGACCTTTGAGGTGACCCCGGGTTCAAGCGACGGGGTTTGTGCGGTTCAGGTGCTGAGTGTGTCTTATGAGGTTGTCGGTTATGTCGAGGTTGCGGTCTCGGCTCACCCGGCCGGCAAGAAACAGACCCGCACCGTTGCCATAAACACCACCGAACTTGGCGTTTCAGGTTTGGTAGATAAATGCTGGCTGAAATAGACTTCTTGCGATGCTGAACAACACCACGTTCGGCTCTTATTTTTTTTATCTGACCGTAGTTGGGGAGAACAGTTATGGCCGAACAAGCAGCGACTTGGTTGACGCAAGACGCCTATGACCGCCTTGCGACCGAGCTGACGTACCTGATGACCGTGGCTCGTCATGACATTGCCAAAAAGATTCAAGACGCTCGCGAAGAGGGCGACCTGAAAGAAAACGGTGGTTACCACGCCGCCAAAGAAGAGCAGGGCAAGATTGAGGCTCGCATCTACCGGGTCGAAAACATTTTGGCAAGCTCGGTGGTTGGCGATGCCCCGGTTTCACACGGTGTTGTCGAACAGGGCACCATTGTGACCCTGACGCTAAACGGCAGCGAAAATGAGTTTTTGTTGGGAAGCGCCGAGATTGCCGAGGGCACTGACATGAACCTTTACAGCCCTGACTCCCCCATCGGCCAAGCCATCATGGGTGCCAAGATTGGCGACACGGTGGAATACTTTGCGCCGAACGGCCGCGCCATCAAGGTCGAAATCCTTGGCGTAAAAACCTTCGTCGGTTAGTCTTCGCGCGCTTCGTCGAGGATTGGTTTCAGGCCAGCCTGCTTCAGGGCCTTCAAAACCGCGACTCTATGCTCGTGACCAAAGGTCTCGATCGACAGGTTCAACTCAACCTCATTGATTTGCCAGGCGGTTCCCTGCCGAGTGTGACGAACCTCAATAACATTGCCACCGGCACTCGAAATAGCCTCTGCCGTGCGCAAGAGCTGACCCGGGCGATCTGGCAACATGACAGAAATGTTGGTGTAGCGCTCGGATGCCGCCAACCCATGCTGAATAACCTTTTGCATGAGCAGCGGGTCCATGTTGCCACCCGATAGAACAACGACGGTGCGCCCACGCGGTTTGATTTTTCCGGCGAGCAAAGCCGCGATGCCAACGGCACCGGCTGGCTCAACGACCTGCTTCGACTTTTCCATCAGGGTCAAAATAGCCTTGGCTATTTCGTTCTCGGTGACGGTGACAACCTTGTCGACGTTTGCCTTGATCAGTTCAAATGGAATGCGACCGGGTTTTGCAACCGCGATGCCATCGGCGATGGTTGGCGAGGTTTGAATCTCAACCGGCTTCCCGGCCTTCAATGATGGCGGGTAGGCTGCTGCGTGCTCAGATTGCACACCCCAGATTTTGATCTTCTTGCCCAGCGCTGCC
>CAZLWT010000042.1:0-6476 GCA_964563325.1 uncultured Rhodoluna sp.
CCGGCCGAGGTTTTGCCGGTTGGGTTCTGCACCAGCGTGACCTTTGAACCGTGGGCGGCAACCAAGTCGGCGGCGATGCGGTTGGTTTCATCGTGTGACGGCCCAAGCGCCAAGACCACTTCGACCGGCCCGGCAAAATCCTGCCGCAAGATGCTTTCGACGGCGGCTTGCAAATAACGCTGCTCGTTTAAAACCGGCATCACATAAGACACCGATTGCAAAGTCGGCGGGGTTTGAGGAGGAAGGGCAGGCGAGGTCTTTGGGTCGGTCATGAACCGAACCTAATCGTCTAGCGGGGCGCCAACCGCTTCACTGTAGGCGCGGCAAACATCCTCGGCGCTACCATCCATGCGAATCTCGCCGCGGTCAAGCCAAATGGCTCGATTGCAGGTGTCAAGAATCGACTTCATCGAGTGGCTAACCAAAAATACCGAACCGGCCTTGGCGGCCAACTCGCGCATTCTTGCCTCGGCTCGCATTCTGAAGTCGCTGTCGCCAACGGCAAGCGCCTCATCAAGAATCAAGATGTCATGCTCGCGGGCCGCGGCGATGGCAAACTTTAGGCGCTCGACCATGCCAGAAGAATAGGTTCGCATCGGAAGGTCGATGAACTCGCGAAGGCCAGCAAAATCGATGATCGCCTCTTGCTTCTCAAGAATCTCGCTCTTGCTGAGGCCAAGTGCCAAACCGCCGAGCATCACGTTTTTCTCGCCAGAGAGCTCGCGAATCATCGCGGCGCCAACTCCCAAAAACGATGGGCGAGACGAGGCGTAAATCGAACCCTCGTTCACGGCGGTCAAGCCGGCAATCGCGCTCATCAGGGTTGATTTGCCGGAACCGTTTCGGACGATGACCCCGATGGTGTCGCCCTCATAGGCCACGAGGCTTACACCCTTTAGGGCCTGAACCTCGCGCAGGTTTCCCTTGTGCTTCACGCGGGCGGTGCTGGCGGTGATCTTCTTGCCGCTGGCAAAAACCTTGTAGGTCACATGAACATCATCGACCACCACAACGGGCTTTCGGCCCTGTTGCGCCTCGGCCAAAGAGGCACCAAGCAGCTTAGACATTGCGGCCATACCTTTCCTCGGCGAGCCAGAAGAAAATGAATCCGATGATGACCGTTCCAAAAGACCAAGCCGAAGCAACCAACCAGTCGGCGCGCACCCAGGTGTAGCCGTCGACTATCGACCCGCGGGCCAACTTCAAAAACAGGTAAAGCGGGTTGCTGTCAAAAAGCGCGATTACAGGTTTATTGTTGCCGGCCAGTTTTTCGATCGAAAAGAAGACGCCGGATGAATAAAAAGCCACCCGGGTGATAAAAGGTATGAACTGGTTTACCTCGTCAAAGCTCACGGTCAGGCGCGCGGCGATGAGCCCCAAACCAAAACCGAAGATCATCATCAGGGCAAAAATCGGAACGATCAGCAGCCACTTCCAGGTGATCGGTTCGCCAAGCAGCGCATCGGCAATCAGCATTAGGCCAATCAGCGGGGCACCTTTGTAGATGTTTGAAACCACCGAGGAAAACGGCAGCAGCACCCGCGGGAAGTTCAGTGAGCGCACAAGTGACGAGTTGCTGACGATGGATTTTGCCCCGTCGGAAAAGCAACCCGCGATGAACTGAAACAGCACGATGCCGGTGATTAGAAACGGCAAGAAGTGATCGGGCTTTGATTTTCCAAGAATCAGTCCAAAAATCAAACCGTAAACGGTGATCTGAAGTGCCGGCACGATTACCAGCAACGCGATGCCGAATCGACTTTTCGCGGTCGAAGCCTGCATCGTGTATTTGGCCATGGTCAGCGCAAAGCCAAGGCGTTTAACGGCATCGGTGAAATAGCGAAACAGTGGCGGTCGGGTTCCCACCCGGCCAAGCTTGGCGCTTGCCGCCAGGTCGGCGGCGGACACCGCTGACTCTGAGCTCAAACCAAAGCCTCAACGTTGCGGCCAAGGGCGATTAGTCGCCAGCCCGCGTTCTGCCAGCGCTCAACCGAGAGGGCGTTGCGACCGTCAATGATCAGCGCGTTTGCAACCACGGTGGCCAAGACGGCCGGGTCGGCGTCGCGGTACTCGCGCCATTCGGTGGCCAAAACCAAAGCGTCGGCGTCGGTTGCCGCAACCATCAGGTCTTGCTCGGTGGCAAGGGCCGGGTAGTGCAGGTTTACCTGATCAAGCGAGATCGGGTCATGCACCAAAACGTTTGCGCCGGCGGCCTGCAACAGTTGAGCAACAGCGATGGATGGTGAGTCGCGCAGGTCATCCGAGTCTGGCTTAAAGGCAGCACCCAAAACCGTGACCTTTTTGCCGGTCAAATCGCCAAGTTCTTGTTGCACCAGGTCAACGACTCGGCTGCGACGGCGCAGGTTGATGGCGTCAATGTCGGCCAGGAAGTCGACTGCCGAGCCAACACCGAGTTCATCGGCGCGGGCCATGAAGGCGCGAATGTCTTTTGGCAGGCAACCGCCACCGAAGCCGATGCCGTTTCTAAGAAACTTGTTGCCGATGCGCTCGTCATAGCCAATGGCTTGGGCCAGCTGCACCGCGTCGGCGCCAGAAACCTCGGCGATTTCGGCCATGGCGTTGATGAATGAAATTTTGGTTGCCAAGAATGAGTTGGCTGCCACCTTGACAAGTTCCGCGGTTGGAATGTCGGTGACGATAAACGGTGTGCCGAGGTCGGTGATTGATTCGTAGACCTTGCGCATTACCTTTTCGGAGTGCTCGTCGTTCACACCGATAACGATGCGGTCCGGGCGAAGCGAATCCTCAAGGGCGGTGCCCTCACGCAAAAACTCGGGGTTCCAAACCAGGTGTGGGCGGTTGCCGGTTGCCGCCTGCAGTGCAAGGGCAAGTTCGGCGCTGGTGCCAACCGGCACGGTTGACTTGCCGGCCACGACCGCGTCTTCTCGCAGGTATGGGGCTAGGGCCTGGACGGCCGAGTGCAGGTATTCGGTGTTGGCCGCATATGAGCCAGGAAGCTGTGGGGTGCCAACGCAAAGGAAGTGCAAATCGGCTTCAAGCGATTCGCTGTCGTGGTCGGCCTTGAAAACGATATTGCCCTTGGCTAGAACCTCGACCAAGGCTTCTGGAAGACCCGGCTCATAGAAGGGAACCTTGCCGTTTTGCAAGTCGGACAATCGCTGAGGGTTTGCCTCAATGCCGATAACGTCGTGACCTAACTCGGCCATCGCTATGGCGTGGGTTGCGCCTAGGTATCCTAGACCGATTACCGTGATTTTCATACCTAGGAGTTTACCCTAACGAGTATGTCTCTCTTTTCCGCCTCGATTCTCGTTAGCCTATAGTTATGGCAGAAAAATACACCTACAGTCAACATCCGCGGGTGGCCGAGCGCAAGAAGCAGGGGCCGGTCACGGTCCATCACGCGGTGCCTAAGCCAAGCGGCGAATCCAAAATCGAGCGATTCAATAATCGAATCGGGCTCGCGGTCACCAAACGAATCGGTTCGATGTGGGCCGCCTACGCCTTTTTCGCCCTCTCGCTGGTCAGCCTGCCGGCAGCAATCGCAACCGGCAACCTGATCGTCATCGTGTCTTGGATTGCCCAGACCTTCTTGCAACTCGTGCTCTTGCCGGTCATCATCGTCGGCCAAAACATTCAGGCCAAGGCCTCTGATGCCCGCGCCATCGCAACCTATGACGATGCCGGTGCCATCCTCGAAGAGGCCAAAGAGATTCAAAGCCACCTGGGGGCCCAAGACCAGGCGCTTTCCGACCTAATCGATAAGCTCGAGGCCCTCGAGGCCAAGCTTTCCAAGCCGTCCGCCAAGCCGTCCGCCAAGTCGTCCTCAGGCCCAGCCAAATAACATGCGCCTAATCATCTTGGAATGTTCGGTCGACTACGCCGGCCGACTAAGCGCACATTTGCCGCGCGCTCGCCGCCTGATGATGCTCAAAAATGACGGCAGTGTTCTTATTCACTCGGATAGCGGTTCATACAAACCCTTGAACTGGATGAACCCTCCCTGCACGATTGCCATCGAAGAACCGACCGCTGAGGCCGCCGAGTTCGGGGTGCAGCAGGTTTGGCGAGTTTCGCAAACCAAGACCGCCGATGTCTTGCAAATCAACATTTTCGAAATCTTTGAAGATGTTGCCCATGAGTTGGGTGTTGACCCCGGGCTTATCAAAGACGGGGTCGAGGCGCATCTGCAGGAGTTATTGGCAGACCAGTTGCATTTGGTTGAGCAGGGTTCAAGGTTGATTCGGCGCGAGTATTTCACGGCCATCGGCCCGGTTGATATCTTGATGCGTGATTCGGCTGGCAATACGATTGCCATTGAGTTGAAGCGTCGGGGGGACATCGATGGGGTTGAGCAGTTGACGCGTTATTTGGAGTTGCTAAATCGCGATGTGCAGTTGGCACCGGTGCGTGGCATTTTTGCAGCCCAAGAGATTAAGCAACAGGCCAGAACCCTGGCCGAAGACCGGGGCATTGAGTGCCTGGTGCTCGATTACGACGAGATGCGCGGGCTTGCCGTGACGGTTCCGAAGTTGTTCTGATGGTCAGGCAACATCACCACCGCAGGCTTTCGATTCGTTCAATCGGCTACTTTCACCGTTTGGGCCCTGGCATCGTCACGGGTGCCGCCGATGATGACCCGTCTGGCATCGGCACTTATTCACAGGCTGGGGCTGCCGCGGGTTATTCACTTCTTTGGACCGCACCTTGGTTGTTGCCACTTGCCTTTGCCACCCAGGAGGCCTGTGCTCGTCTGGCGCTTGTCACCGGCAAGGGGTTGGCGGCCATCATTCGCGCCCGCATGCCACGCTGGGTTTTGGTCATCGCTGTTTTGGCGGTCGCCCTAGCCAACACCGTAAATATCGCTGCCGACCTGGCTTCGATGGCCGCAGCGCTTCGGCTTATCGTGCCAATCGATCAGGTGGTTGGGGTTGTCGGTTTCTCGCTGGTTATCGCGGCCGCCGAAATCTGGGTTCCATACCACCGCTATGCCAAGGTGCTTCGCTGGCTTTGCCTTTCGCTTTTGGCATATGTCGCGGTGTTGTTCGTGGCCAAGGTTGACTGGTCTGCGGTGCAGCTACACACGCTGGTTCCAGTTGTTGATTTCAAAAAGACCAGCCTCGAGCTGCTGATTGCGCTCGCCGGAACCACCATTTCGCCCTACCTGTTTTTCTGGCAGGCGGCCGAAGAGGTCGAGGAGTTGGGTGTGGTCGGCGCCCAGCGGGCCTCGGCGAGGCTTGCCAGACCCACCCCGATGGGCGATCGGGTTGAGCGCATTCACATTCAGGCGATGCGTGGCGATGTTTTCTCAGGCATGCTCACCGGCGTCTTCATCATGTTCGCCATCATGGCCACCGCGGCTGCCACCTTGAATGCCTCGGGCGTCACCCAGATTTTGTCGGCCGAGGACGCCGCCAAGGCTTTGACCCCGATCGCCGGCCAGTTTGCTGGGCTGTTGTTCCTGCTTGGCATTTTGGGGGTTGGGCTGCTTTCGATTCCGGTTTTGGCTGGCAGCACCGCTTATGCGGTGGCCGAGACCTTTGGCTGGCGCGAGAGCCTCGAGCTGGCACCTCGCCAAGCCAAGGCTTTTTACGCCGTCATCGTGGCTTCAATGGGGGTTGCGCTGTTGCTAAACCTTTTGGGCATTCCGCCGATGCTGTTTTTGCTGCTGGCCGCCATCATGAACGGCCTGACCGCGCCGGTGCTGATGGTGATTGTCTTTTTCTTGGCTAGGGATAAACGCATCCTCGGAGCCTGGGTCTCACCGATTTGGTCTCAGGTTTTGCTTGGCGTCGCCACTCTAGCCATGGCGGCCCTTCCGCTGTTTTGGTTGCTCGCGCCCCAGTAAGCGGTCGCTGTTTGGGTCGTTCGGCCTAAAAGAATTCACTTGCCAAACTGTCCAACCTTAACGGCAGGTGAACAAAAGGTTGCCAGAATGGTTACATGACTACAACTACCAACACCCCAAAACCAGCTGCTAAGCCAGCAACCGCCAAACCTGCTGTCGCTAAGACCGCCGCCAAGCCTGTCGCGACTCCGGTTGCAACCGTCGAGGTTGCCAAGAAGGTCAAGCCTGAGGCGCCTAAGCGTTACCGTTTAATCACTGGAATCGATGATTCAGAGTTCTGCTCACGCATGAGCGACTTGCTTGACTCGGGCTATGTGCTTCACGGCTCACCCGCCATCACTTTCAACGGTGTGAACAACATCGTGGCTCAGGCAATCGTTTTGAAGAAGCTTCCAAAAAAGGGCAACAAAAAGAAGTAAGCCCAAACGGCGGCAACGCCCAAGCTTTCTAAATCGACCCTCGTTTCGAACATCGCCTCGCGATCTTCGTGACGGGGGTCGCCTTTTTGGGCCGCGAAAGCTTTTGGCGAGAGCGGAAGCCTTTAGGGGCCACGGAATCTATAGAGGCTAGGGTCGAAGGCCTTTGGTGGGCGATTTATGTCATCCGATATTTAGCAATCCAGCTGCGGCATGCTTGGCCGGCGGGC
>CAZLWT010000042.1:6576-9016 GCA_964563325.1 uncultured Rhodoluna sp.
GGCCGGCGGGCCGAGCCCTCGGGCCAGGGCCGCCCACGCGGGCAACGGGCCAGAGCTAGTGCTTGCGACTGGCGAAGTACGAGCCCACCAGAACGAGCGGGAAGCCAATCATCATGCCAGTGGTGATTGGCTCGGCCAAGAACAAGATGCCGAGAGCAAACGCCACGAGGGTGTTCATGTAAGTGACCAGAGTCGATCGAGCCGAACCGATTTCGCGAATCAACTCGAAGAAGATCACGAAGGCAACCGCCGAACACACCACACCGAGAACCAAGAGCGAAATCAAAGCCGCAACCGAAGGCTTAGCGGCCAACTCGGCGGGCAACTTGAAACTTGCCGGCACCGCATAAATGATGGCGACAATCACCAAAGACAGGCTCATGATGCCAACGGTTGGAACATCCTTGAGCTTTACGCTCGCCATCGCCGGCGCAATGGCATAACCAATCGCAGACACGATAACCGCACCAACCCACAGCGGATCGACGTGACCGGTGAAACTATCGATGCCAACCAAAAGGAAAACCCCGAGGAAGCCAACCACCAAACCAAAAATGGTTTTGGGGTGCAAAACCGACTTATCGCCCAAAAAGAAGAACGAAATGATCACCGCAAAAAACGGCACCGTGGCAACCAGAAGGCCGGCCAAGCCGGAGGTGATGTGACCGCGCTCGGCCGAGGTGATCAACCACCAGGGCCCAACGATTTCAAGTGCCGCGAATAACAAAACCCAGCGCCAAGCGCGAAGCGCGGGCATCAGAGCCTTTTGCCTGATGGCAACCGGAATCAAAACCGCGGCACCAATCAAGACTCGAGCCAAGACGATTGTTTCGGTTGAAAACTCCTTCACAGCGATGGCGATGAAGAAGTACGGAATGCCCCAGGCGAACCCGGTGGCAAGAAAAAGGAGCAGACCTTTGCGCGACATTTCTCCAGCCTACGCGCTGTCAAAGCCGTGACCTGACGACTAGATTGGAGGAGTACAAGGAGGTACGAATGCGCACATTGGCGCAAGTTGTTTTTGACGAAGCCCACCGCCCAGCCTGGAGCACCGACCCAGAACTGGCAGCCAAAATGAACCCAGCTAACCCAAAGGACGCCGGCTATACGATAGCCGCCGAAACCCTGCGACAGGCCGGCTTCGAAACCAAAATCAACACCGAACCTTTTGCAGCCGCCGCAAAACTCGACCCGGCCGTCACCCAAGCGATCGTTTTGCTTCACGGCAGCGAAGACGCCTGGGAGGCCACAACCAAACACGGCAGCCCAACCTGGTCGGCCGCTGAGATAGACAGCATCCATCGTTATGTGCAGGCAGGTGGCGGGCTAGTTATTTTGGCCGAAACCGAACAGCTCAAGTACGGAAACTCAACGGCGGAAATCGCCGCTCGCTTCGGCATCGAGATAGAAAACCTGACGGTGCAAGACTCGGTCAACAACTACCGCGAGGTAGCAACCTGGGTGCTTGGCAATCTGGTGAACCACCCCAAGCACAACCTGCTAGCCGGTGTGCAAGCAGCCTGTTTCTATCGAGCCGGCGCTCTGAAGATAGCGCCCGCGGTTGCGGCCAATAGCTTTGCCTTGGCAACCACCTCGGCAAGCGCCACCCCACCAAACGCCCCGCTGATTGTCTGCCAAGAATCTGGCCTCGGCCGAGTGGTAATCATTGCCGACAGCGACCTGTTCGGTGATGATTCGATTGGCGACCTAAACCACCAAACCCTTTGGCAAAACCTCGTGACCTGGGCGGCAACCCCGGCAACCGGCATCAAGGCAAGCCAGGCTGCAACCCAAGAGAACTGGACCAAAACAGACGGCGACTGGCCCCGGCTAGTCGACGCCGTCGAGGGCCTGCGTGAGCTGCAAAACAAAGACGGTTCGCTAACCGAGAGCGCCGACCGAGGCAAGGCAGCCAATCTAGTTGAACAAGCCTGCGAAGCCATCGGAACCCTGGCCCAGCAACCGCGCTTCAAACATCAAGCGGCGCACCTTGAGGCCACCATCCAGGACTTTAAGAAATGGCAGACCGGCGGCTTTGCGGTGCCCGACTTCCTAGACTCGCTCATGCTCTTTAGGCCAGACCTAAACCGCAGCGACAGGCTTGAAAACCTAGTCGTGTTCCCCATGTACACCCAAAACGGCAACCCAAACCGCAACTTCGAGGCCGTAATCACGCGCACGGTTTGGCCAACCTGGCTTGCCGAGCTAGAGCGCGAGCAATACAACAACCCGGCCTTCGTGCCAATCGAGTTCGTCGCCTTCACCAAGGGTTATGACACGAACTCGGCGGTGCTGTTCCCAGAGACCGTGGCAACCAGAGAGCTCGCCAAGTTCAACTGGGGCGGCATTTTCTGCGATCGCGAGGCCGCGAGGTTCCGCGTCATAACGGCAGCCGCCGCCGACCTCTTGCGCCTGTCGCTTCCTGCCGTAGCCGAAGTGC
>CAZLWT010000043.1:0-8992 GCA_964563325.1 uncultured Rhodoluna sp.
GCCAAAGTTGCGCTAATGCTGGCGCCAAGGCCCGTGATACCGGTATCCCAGTTGCTGCCTGAAGCAACGGTGTCTGGGCTATCAGTGGCCACAATGGCTCCAGTGGAGTCTCTCAGTTCAATCTTCAGGTCCAAATCCGGTGATACACCGGCCACCGATGCAGAAACGCTAAAGTCGCCACCGGTGCTCGAGAACTTGAACACGTCTAGGTCGGTTCTGGTTGAGATGACGCCGGTTTGATTGAATTCCCCGAATGGCAAAGCCGTGGCAGAGGCCGCATTATCGGCATAGTCATCGGCCACCAAATTCAGGCCATGTGAGGTGATGATGGATAGGTCATCCTCGGAGTTGTTGGCTAGCGGATACTCGCCTTTAGACCACTGAACCATCGGCTTGTAATAGCCAACCCCCATGATTGGGGCCCAGACGCCGTGGCCCTCGTAGTAGTTGTCGCCCGCGGTTGATGTCACTCCATCGTGGTGCAGTCCAAGGTTGTGCCCGACCTCGTGGCTAACCGCCTCGGCGATGCTCTTTGGGTCGCCGTCTCCTAAGTTTGCTGTGAAAACCCAGGCTGGCTGGTAGTAATCGTGAAGCGAAGCGTGATCAAAGACGCCGGTGTAGGCGATTCCACCGCAGTTGCAATTGGCAGCAATCATGTCGGTCATCGAGGTAATGGTGGCTGCAGTGCCGTAGGTCAGGTCATTCACCGAGGAGCGGTTGATTGCCGCGTAACCCGGGTCTTTAGTCGTGACGTTCACATTAAAGGGTGCGTAATCTTCGGAAACTCGCTGCCAGACGTTGATGATTCTGGTTCGCTCGGTTTCGTTGAAAGTGGTTGGGTCGCCATCGATGTCGTAGGGAACCGCGTCAAAAGACCCGGCTGGAGCCCCGTAGACGCCGTTCCAGCCGGTGTTCGCAATGCCTGTTACTCCGTCAAAGTCCAAGAATATGGTTCGGTTCGAGCCGGGCTTGCTCTCGAGGGTGAAGGCATCGCTCAAGGCGGGGGCAGCTGCCAGCGAGATTGCTTGGGCCGGAGCCGAGTTGGCCGCTGCAGCTGCAGCTTGGGCGCTCATCGCGGGGTCAACAAAATACACCCGTCCGGTTTTATCAACCCAGGCGGTGGAATCTGACTTCAGTTGCAGGCTGGCTGCCACGCTGATTGACGGGTTCAAAAGCGAGAGTTTTTGTGCACCGAGTTTCTTCTCGGCAGCAGCGTAGTGCATCGGCGAATTCATCACCGCGATCGGTTGGCTTGAGGTGTCAGCGGCCACAGAGACCACCGGGTGGAAAGTCACAGCCACGAGAGCCGCCGCCCCAGCAACTAGCAGGGCAAAAGGGTAGCGCGAAATCTGGTGGGTTTTCATACCGCTCAGTCTAGGGCGATAGTACTAGAATCTTTTCGCAAGAAGGGACGCGCCCTTGGTTGCGATAATTTCTGAGTATTTTCTGGCGCTGGCCTTGGGGGTTCGCTTCATGGTCTTGAAATCAACGTGCACGATTCCAAAGCGCTTGGCGTATCCCTCGGCCCACTCGAAGTTGTCCAGCAGCGACCAGGCGAAATAGCTCTTAACCGGTGCACCGTCTCTGATGGCGTCGGCTACCGCCGTGATGTGATTTTCAAGGTAGTCGGCTCGCTTCACATCGATGACCTCTCCAGATTGGTCTGGCTCATAGTCAAAAGCCGCGCCGTTTTCGGTTATCGACAGCTCTTTCATCTGTGGCCATTCTTGGCTCACCCGCACCAAGAGGTCGCGAAGACCACCCGGGGTCTGTGGCCAACCCATGTCGGTTAGATCGCCGGGCGCAGAGCCGTCGACTCGGTGAGGGAAGGGGTAGGGGCTGCCCTGGGAAAGTGGTGCGTCGCTTGGTCTAGCAGCGGCCAGGAAATTATCGTTGTAATAGTTGATGCCAAGAAAATCGGTTTCGACCTGCACCTTTTGCATGTCATCGGCCTTTAGAACGGCATCTAGCTTCGAACCGTAAAACTCAACCAAGTTTTGCGGGTAGACCCCGTGAATCTGAGAATCCAACCACCAACGGTTCAGTTGCGAATCGGCAAGTTCGGCGGCCTCAACCACCTCAAAGTTGGTTTCATCGGCGACCCTAAAGTTCGTCATGTTCAGCGCGGAGCCAACCTTTAGCGCCGGATTTGCCGACCGCATGGCACGCACGGCTTCGGCATGTGCCAGTGCCGTGTGGTGGGCAACCGCGATGGATGTGTCCAGGCTGCGCAAGCCAGGCGCATGAATACCGTTCAGGTGCCCCAGCCAGGTTATGCACCAGGGCTCGTTTATGGTGACCCAGTTGTTGATTCGATCGCCGAAAGCGTCAACGGCCGAGGCGGTGTAATCCGCAAATATTTCGACGATGTCACGATTTGCCCAACCACCGATATCTTGCAAGCCCTGAGGCAGATCCCAGTGGTAAGCCGTGACTAAGGGTTCGATGCCGGCTTCTAGCAGTGAGTCGGTCAAGCGGTTGTAGAAGTCAAAGCCACGATTCTCGCGAACTCTGGTTCCCTCAGGAAAGAGCCGGGACCAGGCCAACGAAAACCGATAGGCCTGGATCCCTAGATCCTTCATTATTGCGATGTCTTCTTTGAACCGGTTGTAGTGGTCGCAGGCTAAATCGCCGTTGTCTCCATTTACAACCTTGCCGGGTGCGGCCGCGAAGGTATCCCAAATGCTGGGGCCTCTACCGTCAGTTCTGGTAGCTCCCTCAATCTGGTAACTTGACGTGGCCGTTCCCCACCGAAAGTCATCGTCAAATAGCATGACTAGCCCTTCACGGCCCCATCCATAACACCGGTGACCAAGCGACGGCCAACCAAGATGAACAGCAAGATAAGCGGAGCGGTAATCAAGATGGCGCCAGCCATCATGGTTGCATAATCCGGGGCATAGCTGCGGTTCAGTTGGGTAAGCGCCACCTGTGCGGTGAAGTGCGGTGGGGTCTTCAGAATCAACTGAGGCCAAAGGAAGTCGTTCCAGGTTGCCAGGAAGCTAAACAAGCCGAGAACAAAGCCGCTCTGAAGAATGATTGGCATGACCACGCTGCGGAACACTCTAATCACGCCGGCACCGTCGATGCTGGCGGCTTCTAGCAGTTCGTTTGGAACCTGAGCGTCAATAATCTGACGCATCCAGAACACCCCGAAGGCGGTGACCAGTGCTGGCACAATCAACGCGGTCAGAGTGTCAACCCAGTCGAGTTTTGCCATCAACATGAACAGCGGGATGATACCCAGCTGGCTTGGCAACATCATGGTTCCAATAACAAAAAGCACCATGAACTTGCGACCCTTGAAGTGCAGCTTCGCGAATGCGAAGCCCGAGATGGCAGAGAGCAATACCTGCGCCACAGAAACCACTAGACCAACTATGAAGGTGTTGATCAGGGCGATGTTCATATCCACGTTGTCGTAGACCTTGGAAATCGAGTCAAGGAATAGCGGTCCCGGCAGAATCTCCGGTGGGATTGAAGCCACCGCTTTGTCACCAACCGAGGCGATTATGTACATCCAATAAAACGGGAATGCCGATAGCAGGGTTGAAAGCACCAGAATCGCGTAGCTCCAGGGGCTGGCTTTACGCCAGCGTGGAACCCTCCGCTTGACGGGGCGCTGAACCGGGCTGATCGTGTTAGCGGTTGCCTGAGTCATTAGTTTTCCTCACTTGAAATTCGGCGAGTCAACCAGAAGTTGGTTGCAGAGATGATCAAGACGATGATCGTGATAAAGATGCCAACCGCGGCGGCATAGCCCCAGCGGTAGTTAAGGAACGCCTGCTCGAATAGGTACAGTGTCAGCGTTGAGAACTGGCGGTTGTCACCACCGTTGAAGTTTCCACCACCGAAGGTTAGTGGCTCAGCAAAAACCTGTAGACCACCAATCGTGCCCATGATCAGCACGAAGGTGATGGTGTTTTTAAGCTGTGGCAGGGTCACATAGCGGAACTGCTGCCAGCCTGAAGCGCCATCGAGCGATGCCGATTCGTATAGTTCGTTCGGGATAGCCAACATCGAAGCTAAGAAGATCAGCGAGTTGTAACCGGCCCAGCGCCAAAGAATCATGGCGGCAATTGCAAAGTGGCTTGGAAGGCTGTCTTCCAAGAAGTTAATCTTGCCAATTCCAACCAAACCTAGGACCTGGTTGACCATACCGAAGTCTTTGTCAAACAACTGACCGAAAACCATGGTGATTGCGATCACCGAGGTGATGTTTGGCAGCAATAGCACGGTGCGCCAGAAGGTTTGACCCTTGATTAGGTGGCTTCTCAGAGCGGCAGCCAAGCCGATCGAGATGAAAAGTTGCGGGATGGTTGAAAGCAACCAAATGCTGAAGGTGTTGAACAGTGCGTTCCAAAAGAAGCTGTCCTGAATCAGCTCGGTGAAGTTATCAAAACCAACAAATTGGTTGTCAACTCCACCCAGGGCGTCCCAGTTGAAGAAGGCGATGTAGACCGAGTAAACGATCGGTGCAGCGCCAAAAATCAGAAAGCTGAGAAAAAACGGTGCGGTGAAAAGGTAGCCCCACTTGCCGTTTAGAGCGGAAATTGTGTTATCAGCGGTTTCTGGTTTTTTGCTCTTCTTCTTGGGTGCCGATGCGGGCTTCCAAGGAGAAGGGGCCGCCTTTTGGCGGCCCCCCTCGGTCTTGTCCAGAGTTGAAGCAGGTGAAGTCATCTAAGCCTTCCTCGCTTACTTGATCTTTGCGGCTTCAGTCATGGCTTGGGCCCATGCCTTGGCTGCGCTTTGCTTCTTGTTTGCAACGCGGGAAAGCGCTGCACCAATTACGTTGTCAATCGCCTGGTCTTTTGGTCCAAGTGGGATTGGCTTTAGCTTCTGAACGCCGGTTGCATAGATTGCGCCAACTGGAGCATTGCTGAAGAACGGGTCTTTGAAGTCCTTGATCGATGGCTTCGAGTACAGAGAAGGGGTCGAAGGGAACAGGCCGAAGCGGGTGAATACCTTTTCCTGCTGGTCTGGAGCTAGGTACCACTGCAAGAAGTCCCAAGCGGCTTGCTTGTTCTTGGCTGCGGCTGGGATGGTTAGAAGGCTTCCACCTTGGTTTCCACCACCACCTGGCATAGCTGCGATGTCCCACTTGCCCTTGGTTGCTCCAGCGTAGCTCTTGATGTACTCCATCATCCAGGCCGGAGCCAGGATCGAAGCGAAAGTACCGCTTCCCAAACCGGTGTACCAACCGCTGGTGAACTGGCCAATCTTCGAACCAATGTTGGCGTTTAGGCCCTTAATGGTTTCGTCGAATGCCTTCTTGACCTGCTTGTTCTTTGAGTAGACCAGGTTGCCTGCGGCGTCGTAATACTTTTCGGTTCCCTGGTTTACAACGGCGGCGTAGATCGCTCCGGCGTTGTCCATGAACGCGATGTTCTTCTTCTTGTTGGCGGCGCTAACGGTCTTCATGTACTTCTGACCGGTGGCGATGTAGCCATCCCAAGTTGCCCACAGTTTGCCAACCTTCACACGGTCGGTAGGAAGACCGGCCTTCTTGAAGAGGTCGGTGCGGTAGGCAACCTGAAGGCCACCCACATCGGTAGGGATACCGAATACGAGCTTGTTGGTGGCTACACCCTGGCTCCAGCGCCAGGCTAGGTAGTCACCCTTGATCTCGTTGGCCGATTTGTTTCCAACGGTTGTCTTAAGGGTGCGAAGGTCGGTGAAACACTGTGGCTTGGTGCGCCAGTATCCAGCGTAGGCAACTTCAATCGCGGTGATGTCGGCGGTCTTTCCGGTTAGGCACCCGGTGGTTAGGCCGGTTCCGTTTAGGTCGGCGAGGTTGTTCTTCTTAACCGCGATGGTGACGCCCGGGTGAGCGTCCTGGTATTCGCGAACCAGCGACATGAGGATTACGTCACCGAATGAGTCGATGGTGACGGTAACCGAGTCAGCTGCCTGAGCCGGTGTGAGGGCACCCATTCCCATCATGACGGCTGCTGCACCCGCTAGAACGCGGGCAAATAGCATTTTGGTTGCCATGGTTTTCTCCTTTGAATAACTAAGTTGTGAGTGCCTCTAGATACCGTTGTGCGACGTCACCTAGAGGCAAAAAATGCCTCTTCACAAATGTCGAGGTATTCGCTTATGCTGTGAAAGCGGTTTCTCAGCTGTATTATTCAATCGCGAAACCGCTTTCTCAGCAACTCCAGTTTCTCCCGAGAGAGTAATCGTTACCAAAGCGTGATGGTTCAGATGTGCGAACTGGAAGGTCATGCCTGTTGTCTTAAATTGTGAAAGGTTCATTATGAATAAAAAGACCCTGATTAGAGGGCTAGTGGTCATGGCCACGCTCGCACTAATGGCTCCGCTATTGGCTCAACCCGCCGAAGCGGCAAGCAAGACCAAGCTGCTGCTAAACCTTAGCTTTACAGGCGCTGCAGGCACCCGGCCAGATAAAAAAGTCTTCACCTACGACTACTACCCTGGCGGAAACGCAGAAAGCCAGTGGTACACCAACCGCTTGCGCAACGTCTCGCTCGACGGAACCGGCTCGCTGTCTTTTCACGCCGATCGAATCCCATCGGCCGACTTCCCGGACACCGACTATGCGGCTCGAGACCGGGGTGCCAACTTCACCGGAGCCCGGCTAAACACTCAGGGCAAGCTGCGCTTTCGCTACGGTCGCATCACAGCTCGAATCAAAACGGCTGCGGGTGGCGGAACCTGGCCAGCGCTTTGGTTCTTGGGAACCAACATCGGCTCTGCCAGCTGGCCGGCCTGTGGCGAGATTGACCTGATGGAAACCGCCGGAAATCAGCCACGTTACGTTTATGGAACCTTGCACGGCCCGGGCTACTCGGGTGGCCAGGCCATCGGTGGCATCTACGCCCTGAACTCCGCCACTTTTGGGGCCGCGATGTCTGATGACTATCACATTTACTCGATCGACTGGCAGAAGAACTCAATCAAGTGGTACGTCGATGGCGAGCTTTATCAGTCGGCAACGCCGCAAACCGTTGCTCCTAATAAGTGGGCATACAACCACGACTTCTTCATGATTGTGAACCTTGCAATGGGCGGAACCTTCGGTGGTGAAATTGACCCAGATCTTCAAACCTCCGAGATGAAGATTGACTGGATCAAGTACTACTCGCTAAACGGGCAGGGCAGTTTCGCTCGCAAATAGTTTTAGCTCAGAAAGCCCGCACCTCGCCTAGGCGAGGTGCGGGCTTTTTGCAGGTCGGATGCAAATGGGTTTGCCGGAAAATAAAGGTTACGAATCGATAAAGGTTTGGTGGAACCGATTTCAAGAAAGCGGTTTCCCGTGTAATTTCGGATACGGAGAATCATTTTTGCTGGTCAAACTTTGAGTTTGATTGGCAACCCAGAGTTACCCAAAAACCGTGAACGAAGTCTTTGACAAGTTCAGCCCCGAAAGGAATCCCCAACAGCATGAAACTCAACCTAAAGAGAGTCAGTTCGATTGTTGCTGCCGGCGCACTTGCGCTAACCGGCATCATCGGCGTCTCAGCTCCTGCGGCGAACGCTGCGGTAGTCGCCGATTCAACCACCATTCGTTTGGTCTCACCAGTCCTGAATAACACCAACTCGTTTGACGGACAGGCCGATGCAGACCTCTGGGTCTCGAACCAGTGGTTCGGCGCAGGCATGACCTACCGCACCACTTGGGCGCCGGTATCGTCAACCGTAAACCTCACCTACCACGTAACCGACACCAAGAGCGGTCTAGCTCTGGTAAACAAGGAAGTTACCTTGCGAATTGGTAAGGCATACGCCGGTTCAACCGCAATCATCCAGGTTGGCAACAAAGAGACAGCAACCGAAGACTTCGGTGGTCTTGACTACGGTGCCAACGGTGGCGCGGGTGACCCATTCGGTCGCGCAGCAGCCAAGGACCAGTTGAATGTCACAGCAAACACCGACCTAAACGGAAACGTCACCTTCACCCTGAAGCACATCATGCGCGACAGTGGAGTATTGAAGACCGTTCTTCCTGAGCCACAGCCAAGCGATTTTGGTGCCAAGGGTGCCGCTCTGAAGGCAACCGACAGTGCAGCGCTTTACACCCAGATCTACCCACAGGTTGATGGTCAGGGAACCGACGCAACCGATATGACCGAAATTCACTACTACCAGCCAAACAACGCACCATCAGGTGACAAGCCAGCCAAGGCTTCAGTTCGTTTGACCACTCCTACCCTGAGTGACAGCAACTCAATCGACCGCCCAGACTTGGTAGCCGACTTCACCGTTGCACACGATTACTACCCGGTTGGCTTCGGCTTCCGTCAGGCATACCTGCCAGTCGGCGCAAAGGTCAACTTGGTTTATCACGTAGCTGACGATTCCGGTGCAGCCATCCAGGGTGCAGCATTCAAGCTTCACGTCAACAAGGCATACAGCAAGTCAAACGCCAAGGTCACCAACGGAACAGTTGCAACCGACTCAACCGTGGATGACTCACTTGGCAACGACCAGGCCATCTGGGAGTCGCTAACTGACGCCTTCGGCAACGTGTCGTTCGACATGACCAACACCGACACCGCTGGTGAAGGCGCAATCCAGACCGTTGGATCAGCAGTTCCAAACTCAACCAACGGTGGCGTTTACTCGCAGATTTACCCTGAGGTTGCAACCGTTGACCTGGCCGACATGACCGAGTTCCACTTCTTCAAGTTGGCACCTGTTGTAGCACCAGTCAAGGTAACCATCGCGGCAAGCGGTCGCACCATCAAGGTGACCCTGACCAACGCCAAGAGCAAGAAGGCCGTAATCAGCATCACCGGCCTAAAGGCAAGCACCAAGACCCCAACCAAGGCAACCGCTACCGTTTACAGCTTCAAGGTAAGCAAGGCCGGAACCAAGGTTGTGACCGTTGTTGTCGACGGCAAGACCACCAAGAAGTCACTAAAAATCAAGTAGTAGGTATTAACTGAACGTGGGTGGGTTTCTTAGGAAACCCACCCATTTCCCTTCTCAGCTGAAAGGCACCAAGATGCTCAACCAGACTCGACGC
>CAZLWT010000044.1:0-8903 GCA_964563325.1 uncultured Rhodoluna sp.
TCGCCGTTGCCACCAAGACGATGGATGCCGCTTCACGGCTAAATCTAAGCGACGAGACCGAGCTCTCGTTCGAGGGTTTGCTCGTGCTTAGCGATGAGGTCAAGCCAGATGCTGCGGCTGCCATTGCCGAGTTGCTCGACCTGGGCATAAAGTTCTATTTGCTAACCGGGGACAACAAGTTGGTTGCCAATCAAATAGCCAAACAGGTTGGCTTGCCCTTGGATCGGGTTTTCGCCGAACTAGACCCCTTGCAAAAAGAACAGATTGTGCTGAAGCTGCGCTCGCAGGGTGAAACGGTTGGGGTGCTCGGCGATGGCATCAACGACAGCGCAGCCATTAAAGCCGCCGATGTCGGCATCGCCGTGGATAGCGGGGTGGATGTTGCCAAGCAGGCCGCCGCAATCGTTTTGATGAGTCAGGATCTTTCGGTGGTTGCCGAGGGTGTGCGGCTGGGTCGCCGAACCTTTGCCAACACGGTTAAATACATCAGGGTGACCATCAGCGCCAACTTTGGCAACATGGTGTCGATGTCAATAATCTCGCTCTTTTTGCCGTTCCTGCCACTGCTTCCGCTACAAATTCTGCTGTTAAACCTGATCAGCGATATTCCCGCACTCATGATTTCGGGGGACTCGGTTGACCCAGAGGATATGAAGAGCCCCCAGGCCTGGAACGTGAAAGACATCACCAGATTCATGGTGCGTTTTGGTCTTCTAAGTTCGATGTTTGATCTTTTTACCTTTGGGCTGCTGCTTTTCATGCTGCACGCCAACGAGGCGCAGTTTCAGAGCGGATGGTTCGTTGAATCGACCCTCACCGAGTTGGCCGCAATGCTGGTGCTGCGCACCACAAGACGGTTTTATCGCAGCCGGCCAAGTCGCGGCTTGTTTATTTCAAGCCTCGTTGTTGCGCTGCTGGTAATAGCGCTACCTTTTAGTTTTCTGGCACCCGAGCTAAAACTCGTAGCCCTCGCACCGCTCACCGTGGTGGCGTTAATCGGGCTTACCGCTATCTATATTGCGGCGAACGAATTGTTGAAAAGACCCTGGAGGCGCTGGATTCCCTCGAGCAGTGGGGCGTCTCCGAGCGCATAGCTCAAACGCACGTAGCCCGATGGTCCAAAGGCCTCGCCTGGAACCAGAGCCACCTCGGCGGTATCCAAGATGTAATCACAAAGTTCAAGCGAAGAGCTAATCAGCTTTCCACCCCATTCGCGACCCAGTAGGCCTCGGACGTCAGAGTAAACGTAAAAGGCGCCCTGGGGCATAGGTGCCACCCAGTCGGAAATCTTGTTTAGTTCGGAAACCGCCAGTTTGCGACGGCGGTCGAAGGCCTCGCGCATGGCAAAGACCTCATCCTGCGGGCCAGTCAGTGCGGCAAGGGCTGCACGCTGTGAAATATTTGAGACGTTGGATGAAAGGTGTGACTGCAGGTTGCCGGCCGCCTTCATCGCGTCGAGCGGGCCAGCCATCCAGCCAAGGCGCCAACCGGTCATGGCGTATGACTTGGCCACACCGTTAACCAAAATGGTTCGGTCGATTAGCTCGGGAACCACTTCGGTAATCGAGTAGGCCTTGATTCCGTCGTAAACCAGGTTCTGATAAATCTCATCGGTGATGACCCACAGGCCATTGTCGTAGGCCCAGCGACCAATCGCCTCGACCTGATCGCGTGAATAAACGGCTCCGGTTGGGTTAGATGGTGAAACGAAAAGCAAAACCTTGGTGCGTGGGGTTCGGGCCGCCTCGAGTTGCTCAACCGTCACCAAATAGTTCTGATCTGAACCGGCGAACACTTCAACTGGAACACCACCGGCGAGGCGAATGGCCTCGGGATAGGTTGTCCAGTAGGGGCTCGGCATCATGACCTCGTCGCCCGGGTCAACGATCGTGGCGAAGGCTTGATAGACGGCCTGCTTGCCACCGTTGGTGACGACCACCTGAGCGGCTGAGATTTCAGTGCCGCTATCTATCAGCGTCTTGTGCGCAATCGCCTCGCGCAGCTCGGGCAGACCAATGGCTGGCGTGTAGCGATAATTCTTTGGGTCGCGAACGGCCATCGCGGCCGCCTCAACGATATGCTGCGGGGTGGCGAAGTCTGGCTCACCCGCCGCATAGCTGATAACTGGTCGGCCCTCGGCCTGCAAGGCCTTAGCCTTGGCATCAACCTTGAGGGTTGCAGACTCGGCGATGGCGGCTATGCGCCTTGATATTCTAGGAAAGGTAGAGTCACTCACGCATTCAAGACTACCGTTTTGACGCGGCGAGGCTTTGCTTTTCAGCAATGCAGGGTTTAGTATTCTCTTAGGTAGTTTGACAACTTCTGGAGCCTATTCTGGCAAATTAATCATTTTTAGTTTCAATCTAGAAGTGTGCTTTTTTCAGAGGCTTAGAAGTTGAATAGCTAGCCCTGTCAAGGGCGGTGGCTCAATTGGTAGAGCAGCGGTCTCCAACACCGCAGGTTGCAGGTTCGAGTCCTGTCCGCCCTGCAAGAAGCAAGCAACAGCTAACGAAGGAAACGTTCATGGCAGAAGAGCTAGAAACGGCCTCAGAGGAACTCGTCGAGAAGGCGAAGACCGACAAGGCTTCGAAGCGCAATGTCTTTAGCCGCGGAGTGCTATTCATAAAGCAGGTTCTTGCCGAGCTTAAGAAAGTAACCCGACCAACCACTAAAGAGCTTGTCAACTACACGGGTGTGGTTTTGGCCTTCGTGACAGTAGTCATGGTTGTCATCTCGGTTCTTGACTTCCTTTTTTACCAAGGCGTAGTTTTCGTCTTCAGCTCTGGTTCTAACTAGAGTCAAGCAACTCGGCTTCAAATAATAGATACGCGAATAGGACTTATCAGTGAGTGAATCAGAACGAACCGAACTAGAGGCATTGGCCGAGGTTCAAGACGTTGCTGCAGACCAGGTCATTGCAGCGGCTGACGCCGACCTTGCAGACTTTGCTAAAGATGTGGCTGCCGAAA
This sequence comes from uncultured Rhodoluna sp., assembly GCA_964563325.1. Taxonomy (GTDB): domain Bacteria; phylum Actinomycetota; class Actinomycetes; order Actinomycetales; family Microbacteriaceae; genus Rhodoluna. Next base: position 2,970 of record CAZLWT010000044.1, read on the forward strand.
TCGACGCTGACATTGAACTAGCCGAAGCAATCGAAGAGGTTGAAGAAGAGCAGTCACAGGTTTCTGACATGGTTGAGGAGGGTGCCCCGATCGATGAGGACCCTTACAGCCAGTTCCGCGCCGACTTCCGTCGCCTGCCTGGCAAGTGGTACGTAATCCACAGCTATGCCGGATACGAAAAGCGCGTCAAGCAAAACATCGAAAACCGCAAGCAGGTTATCGAGGGTGGCGACGACATCTTCCAGATTGAAGTACCAATGGAAGAAAGCATCGAAATCAAGAATGGTCAGCGCAAGCTGGTAACCAAGGTTCGCATCCCCGGATACGTGCTCATTCGCATGGAGATGAACGAACTTTCCTGGTCACTCGTGCGCTACACCCCGGCTGTCACCGGATTCGTAGGCAACTCGCAGAACCCAACACCGCTTCGCCCTAGCGAAGCCTTTGAGGTTCTGAAGCGATGGATTTATGAGCTGCCAGAGGAAACCGCTGCCAAGGCTGCGGCCAAGAGTGGCGCAACTCCAAAGGGCAAGGCCAAGGCGATTCCAATCAATGTGGACTTCAAGGTTGGCGAAAGCATCATGATCAAGGACGGATCATTCGCAGGTCTGCCTGGAACCATCTCAGAGATCAAGCCAGAGAGCGGCAAGTTGACCGTTCTGGTTTCCCTCTTTGAACGCGAAACTCCAGTCGAGCTCGGTTTCGAGCAGGTTGGCCCGCTTAACTAAACAGATCTAATAGGTTTTCCAAAACAAACTCAAAGGAAAAGAAAATGGCACCGAAAAAGAAAAAGATCACCGGAATGATCAAGCTACAGATCAAGGCCGGAGCTGCTAACCCAGCCCCGCCGATTGGTCCAGCACTTGGCCAGCACGGTGTGAACATCATGGAATTCTGCACCCAGTACAACAATGCGACTGCAGATCAGCGCGGAAGCATCGTGCCAGTGGAAATCACTGTCTACGAAGACCGCAGCTTCACCTTCGTTCTAAAGACTCCACCAGCTGCCGAGCTAATCAAGCAGGCCGCTGGTATTGCCAAGGGTTCAGCAACGCCTCACACCGCCAAGGTTGGCAAGCTAACTCGTGAACAACTGTTGAAGATTGCTGAAAGCAAGATGTCTGACCTAAACGCCAATGACGTTGAGGCAGCAGCACTAATCATCGCCGGAACCGCCCGCTCAATGGGCATCACCGTCGAAGGCTAATCACCAAAAAGAAATAAGTGGGAGGGTCTTTCGGCCCGTCAACCACTAACTGTGACCAAAGAAAAGGAAAAGCAGAATGGCAAAGCGCTCAAAGGCTTATCAAGAAGCCGCAGCAAAGATCCAAGAAGGCCGGTTCTACACCCCAGCCGAGGCCGTAACCCTCATCCGTGAGACCGGCTCAAAGAAGTTTGATTCAACCGTTGAGGTTGCCATCAAGCTCGGTGTTGACCCACGAAAGGCAGACCAGATGATTCGTGGCACCGTAAAGTTGCCAAACGGAACTGGTAAAACCGCCCGCGTTATCGTGTTCGCAACTGGTGCAGCTGCTGACGCAGCCACCGCAGCCGGTGCCGACCTCGTCGGTGGCGACGAGCTCATTGAGAAGGTAGCAGCCGGTTGGGTTGACTTCGACTCTGCTGTTTCGACACCTGAGCTAATGGGTAAGGTGGGTCGCCTTGGAAAGGTTCTAGGCCCGCGCAACCTGATGCCAAACCCTAAGACCGGAACCGTGACCCCTGACGTTGCCAAGGCAGTTACCGAAATCAAGGGCGGAAAGATTGACTTCCGCGTTGACAAGCAGGCTAACCTTCACTTCATCATCGGCAAGGCATCGTTCACCAAAGAGCAGCTTGGCGAGAACCTAGGTGTTGCCCTCGACGAGATCATGCGCCTCAAGCCATCAAGCTCAAAGGGCCGCTACATGCTCAAGGCTTCAATCGCAACCACCTTTGGTCCTGGCATCCCGCTAGACACCAACGTGACCAAGGTTGAGTTCTAAAAAGTCCAAAACTCATTGCTGAGAGATCGGGTTCGAAAGAACCCGGTCTCTTTTCATCTCTAGCGTTAACCCCTGAACAAACATAGGCTTCAATCGAAAGGTGGGATATTGTCGCAACACGCGTTTGGCGCAGCAACTTTGCTTGACCCGAAAGACCCAATGGGGTTGCGCTCAAGCGCACCTCTGCTAGATGCTTGGATTCGCGATATGGAGACCGATCGGTCACCGTTTCAGATTCCGGGCCACAAGGGCCGCACCGACCTCACCGGTGCAATAGTTGACGGTGACATTCCCGTCCTTCCAGGAAATCATCCGCACCGTATTTCACCCTCCCTAATTCTTGAAGCCGAGGCGTTGGCGGCAAACCTCTGGAACGCTGACCTCTGCCGGTTCGGGGTGAATGGATCCTCGGGTTCCAATCACGCGGCCGTGATGGCCGTTGCCGGGCCGGGGGACAAGGTAATCGTCTCAAGAACCCTTCACAAATCAGTGCTGGTCGGTTTGGTCTATGCCGGCGTCACCCCGATTTGGGTGCGCCCCGAAATAAATCCCGCCACCGGACTACCCGAGTACTTGCCTTCATCGGTTTTGGCACAGGCCCTAGCTGACAACCCCGATGCCAAGGCCGTTCTGATAGGCGAGCCGTCATACGTTGGCACGATGTCAAACATTCCACGTTTGGCCAAGGTGACCCATGAATATGGCATTCCCCTGGTGGTTGATGCCGCCTGGGCGGCGCATTTCGGGTTCCACCCGAGTTTGCCCAATCACCCACTTGCCGAGGGCGCCGACATCGTAGTGACTTCGGCTCATAAAACTTTGCCAAGCTATTCACAGGCATCCTTTGTTCTGGTAAACAGCAAATACGTTGACCTTGACAGGTTCAACAAGATGTTTGACTCGACCCAAACCACCTCGATGTCGGGCCGTATCTTGGCGTCGATTGACGCCGCCCGAGCACTGCTGGAGCGTCACGGACAGGCGCTTTTGGACCCGGTAATTGCCGCGACCGCCAAGGGTCGCCAGCAACTGCGGGATGCTGGAATCGACGTTATCGATGGGCAGTACATTGACCCACTGAAGTTGGTAATCCTTTTGTCGTCTTGCGGCGCCGATGGCAACGTCATTGAAGCAGAGCTGCTCGCCGCCAATATCGATGTCGAAATGGCTAATCGCGACCTTGTGATTCCGATGATTACCTTTGCCGACACCCCGGACCGAATTCAGGATCTAATTTCGAGAATCATCGCGGCCGTAAATCGCAATCGAGGTCCGGCGCGACCAATTGCCACCGCCGCTGCCTTCTCGATTGAGCCCGAGGTCGTGGTGTCACCGCGAGCCGCTTTCTTCTCGCCTTACGAGGTGGTTGAAGCCAAGGATGCTATCGGTCGGGTGAGTGCCGAAATGATTTGCCCGTACCCTCCGGGCGTTCCAGTGCTATCACCGGGCGAGCGCATCACCGAGGCTGCGCTTTCGGCATTATTTGCGGCCAGAGATTCGGGCATTCGCATCGCTTTTGTGTCAGATCCGACCCTTCAAAAATTAAAAGTTTTACCTAGGTAATCTGAGAATCCTATGCCAGAATGGCTCTAACTTCAGGTTAGGTTGCGAATGGGAAACAATCGTGTTGTGTTGGTAGAAGGGGATTCAATCCTCAGACAACTGCTTGGTCAGACCCTTGAAACGGCGGGGTTTCAAGTGTCCAGGGTGTCGAATACCCATGATGGCCGGATAGCCTGTCATCGACTTGCCCCGGCGGGTGTGGTGGTAGACCTAGCAACAGCGGGACCAATGTCGCCCGCAGAATGCGCAATCACACTGCGAAGTGTGAGCCCGACGGCGGGTTTGGTTTTTCTTGCCGATGGGCAGCTTCAAGAGGTTGAGTCTGCGGTTGCGGACCTTGACGGTCAAGTGGTTTGCCTAGATAAAACGCAACTGCTGGCCCCAGAGGAAATCCTGTCGGCCCTCAACTCGGTGGTTGCCGCCACGTTCGAGAGATAAGCGCCCCTGCGGCCCCGTCTCCACTTTCAGTCCTAGACTGAAAGGCCACCATGGATAAACCAAACCGCCGGCTGCCACGCCCACTCAATGTGCCGCATGAGTCTAGGCTCGCCGAGACAAACCCTTTCCGTGCCGAAATTTTGCAACGGCACGAAATCGCCATGGCGCTCGACAACCCTGGCTATAGCGACCCAGAAACCGGTTACTTTGTATTCACGGCCAAGCAACTTGCTTCCGAGGGCGTTTGTTGCGCCAATATCTGCCGCCACTGCCCGTTCAAAAGATAGTCCTGCCGCGACGCTGGCTAAAGCGACTCCGCTAACTACAGTGAACCGAGAACCGCATCCAAGTCGTCTTTAGTGGGTGGCTCAGCCCCGGCCCGTTCGCAGGCAATCGAGGCTGCAACACCCGCCACCCTGACAAACTCTTGCAGCGAGGCGTCTGAGAGCTGGTTAAATCGCTCAAAAGGATTGGAGCCGAGCGACTGCGAGTCCTGCAGTTGACCAAGCAGGTTCGCGCAGAAAGTATCCCCGGCGCCCACGGTATCGACAACGTTGATTTTGCGCGAGGGGACATCGGTACGTTTGATCTCACCCTCGGGGGAGTTGCGGTAAATCGACACGCCATCGCCGCCACGGGTCACGAAAACCAGCTTTTCGGTCTCGCCAATCCAGTCGGCAACGATCTGATCAATGCGAGCGCTGGTGTCAGCGGCATCGCTTTGCAGCGAATAAAGCCACTCGATGTCCTCGTCCGAGGCCTTGATCAGGTGGCTAATCGCGTTCACTCGCTCGACCCGCAGTCGCTCGGTTTCGCTGTCGAAGCCAAGTGCCGGCCTCATGTTGATGTCGTGGCTTATGGTCAGTCGGTCAGCCTCGAAGTGCTCCTTGGCCCAGGCTTCGATAGCCTGGTTTCCCGGTTGCATTGCCATGGTGAGGCAGCCAAACTGAATCGCGGTGGCCCCAAGCTGTGCTACCTGATCGGTAGTTGGCAGCTCCTCCGGGGTCCAGCCCCAATCTGCGGTGCCGTTCACATAGAACGAATAGTTTGGAACCCCTTGAGAGTCGATGGATACTACGGCCAACGTGCTCAACTCGGTCGCGGAAACCGCGTGATCCAAGCCAACGCCGTTGTCGCTGAGGCGCTTGCGGATGATGCCGCCAAACCGATCGGAGGCGATTCGAGCGAGAAACTGCTGCGGTGTGCCGCGACGGGCAAGGGCTATTGCAACGTTGGCGTTGGCCCCGCCGACAATCGCGTTGAATGCACCCGCCTGGTAGCGGTTTTCAATCAGGTCGATAAGCGCTTCGCCTATAACGAGGATCATTCTTTACTCCTTAAACAGTGGGTCGAGCTCGGGTCGCAAAATAAGGTTTGCAACGGATTGTCTGGCGATAAGTTCGGTTGGTAGTGAAATCTTTTCAGCGTCTAGCGTTGAATCTTGCATTTGCGCCACTAGCTTTTCGACGGCGAGTCTACCCAAAAGTTCGACGGGACGGGAGACAACGGTGATGCCCGGCACCATCGCCGCGGCCCATTGACTGTCGTCAACCGTCACGAGCGAAAGGTCTTGGCCGATGATCATTTGGCGGTTTCCCGCAACCTTAAGCACGGCCAGACACATGTCATTATTCGAGGTGAAAATGATTGTGGGGGGCTTTGCGGTGTCAAGCAACTTTGCCACTGCCGCCTCTGAGATCTCTGGGGCATCTTCACAAAACATCCAAGATTGGGTCTTCGGCTTGACGCCACATTCGCTCGCCCCGTGTAAAAAGCCATTGGTTCTATCCTCAACCGAAGAGATCAGCATGGCTGGTCGCTCAGCCGACATGCCCTTGACCGAAGCCGTGGCCACCAGAAAGGCCATCCTGCGGTGTCCAAGTGCATAAGCGTGTCGCACAACTAGTTCGCGACCGACAAAGTCCTCGGTGATCACCGTGGTGGCACG
>CAZLWT010000045.1:0-8838 GCA_964563325.1 uncultured Rhodoluna sp.
ATTAGAACGGCCCTAAAAGGCTATTAGTGACCCTGTGAGTTGTTTGATTTGTGGTCGTGACGGTTTGCTACATCGCGATACGACCAGGCAACTAGGCCAAGCACAATGAAAACACCGATCGCGATAACACCGAAAAAGACCGACGGGAATGGCAACTGCATTCCACCCTCGGCAATTAATTTGATATTGGAAGTCATTTTTCTCCTACTTACTTAGTTCCAGATTAGCCTAGGAACGAACTTGACCGGCACCCCGCACCAACCACTTGGTGCTGGTTAGCTCACGAAGGCCCATCGGGCCACGAGCATGCAGTTTCTGAGTCGAAATTCCAACCTCGGCCCCAAAACCAAACTCGCCGCCATCGGTAAAACGTGTCGAGGCATTTACCACCACGACCGCGGAGTCAACCTCGGCCAAGAAGCGCTCGGCATTGGCTTGACTGTCTGTGACGATGGATTCGGTGTGATGGGTCGAATACTTGGCGATGTGCTCGAGTGCCTCGTCGATCGAGTCAACTATTTTGACCGCTAAATCGAGCGAGCCATACTCGGCGTGCCAGTCATCCTCGGTGGCTTCCAATGACTCTGGATAGGCTACCACGACGGTCTCATCGCCGTGAATGGTGACCTTTTTGAGCGCTAGGGCGTGCATGACGGCCGGCAAGACGGAATCCACGGCGTTTTTGTGCACCAGCAGGGTTTCGAGGGTGTTGCAGACGCTCACCCTTTGAGTTTTGGAGTTCAGGACGATCTCAACTGACCAATCGACGCGAGCGGACTCGTCGATAAAGACGTGAACGACACCATCTCCGGTTTGGATAACCGGAACTTTTGATTCGGCGATTACCGCTTGAATCAGGCCAGCCCCGCCCCTTGGAATGAGCACATCTATTAGCCCAACCGCTCGCATCATTTCGTTGGCACCCTCGCGCCCGAAATCGTCAACGGTCTGCACCGCATTTGGATCTAATCCGGCGTTGAGCAAGCCATCTTGCAGTAGCTTCACCAGAACTCGGTTGGAGTTCTCGGCTGCAGTGCCACCGCGCAAGACAATGGCGTTTCCGCTCTTGATAGCCAATGACGCAATGTCAATGGTCACGTTTGGTCGGGCCTCATAAATGGCACCGATTACGCCAAACGGAACTCGAACCTCGCTGATTTTCAAACCATTTGGAAGCGTGTCACCCCGCACAATGTCACCGATTGGATCTTGCAAACCGACCACCTCGATGACGGCGGCGGCCAAAGCCTCTATTCGAGCCTCGGTTAGTCGCAGTCGATCTTGCAGACCCTGCGATAACCCCTCGGCTGCCCCGCGCTCAACGTCAAGGGTGTTGGCGGTGATTATTTCGCCGGATCTTGCCTTCAGCAAGAGTGAAATTTGTCGAAGCGCTTCATTTTTTTGTGTGCTGGTTGCCAAACCGACAGCCAGTGACGCGCCTTTTGCCAATCGAATGAGTTCAAATGCGGTAGCCATGTAGCTAGCCTAATCCCGCACGGCTTCAAACCAGGTGCCAATGTCTTCGCCAGCAAGAGCGCTCGAGACATTAGCGGTGCTGGTGAGCAACACCGGTATGCCGGCTGAGTTTGCCAGTTTGGCCGCCGAAACCTTGGTTACGGCTCCCCCGGTTCCCACTCCGGTGCTGGTGCCGCCGACCTCAATCTGACTCAGGTCGTTATCGGCCGAGACCACCGATAACCTTTTAGCTTCTGGATTGCTCGGTGGCATGGAGTACAGGGCATCAACATCGCTAAGCAAAATCAAAACGTCGGCTGAAACCAAAATTGCCACCAGAGCGGCTAGGCGATCGTTATCACCGAAGCGGATTTCGGCGGTGGCAACGGTATCGTTTTCGTTGACGATTGGTAAAACACCGAGTTCTAACAAACGGGTCATGGCGCCGCGCGCGTTTTCGCTGGATTCTTCGGCAGCCAGATCATCGGCCGTCAAAAGAACCTGACCCGCCAAGATATTAAAACGCTCAAGACTCTGCTGGTACCTGGCTATTAGTCGACTTTGCCCAACCGAGGCTAATGCCTGCGAGGTTCGAAGGTCATCTGGTTTGGCGGCTATGCCAAGCAGTGGCATGCCGGTTGCAATGGCACCTGATGACACTAGGATAACCTGAGCCCCGCGCGCATGTTCCTTGGCCAAAGCCTCAACCAGGTCGTTGATGGTGTTTTCGTTTGAACCCGAAATTGAAGACGAACCGACTTTCACGACGATTCTTTTTGCACCGCTAATTTCGGAGCGAAACTTCAAACTCATCCCTAGGATTCCTTTTCAAAGTCCTCTGGGTTAGACCAGACTCCGGCCTCGCCCTCTTTTTGCATCTCGGCTCGGATGGCGGCCTTGCGGTCCATGCGTTCCTGATATTCTTTGCGACGATCAACGTTGGTGCGGCGTTCGGTGTTTGCAAAACGTGGGTCGGTGCCTCGCGGGCTGACCATAAGCTCGGCAGCCGATGCAATGGTTGGCTCCCAGTCAAAGACTATTCCGGTGCCAGGGCCAATCACAACGGTCGAACCCGCTGCTGCTCCGGCCTTGTAAAGCTCCGCTTCGATACCAATTTTGGCCAGCCTGTCGGCCAAGTAACCAACGGCCTCTTCGTTACCAAAATCGGTTTGAGCAACCCATCGTTCTGGCTTGATTCCGAGGATTCGGAAGAATTCCTCGTCGCCACTCTTTTCCTGCACGATACGGAAGGTGCTTTCCTCACGCTTTGACTGCATCAGAGTGATGCGTGGGCGAGCCGGTTCGGCGGCCCTTGAGTTTCTGGCCTCGTTTACGAGCTTGGCAAGGGCGAAGTTCAACTCACGCAAACCTTCGTGGCTAACTGCCGAGATAAGGAAAACCTGGTAGCCGCGCTTTTCAAGTTCCGGTTTGACAAACTCTGCAAGTTCGCGGCCATCTGGCACATCGATCTTGTTTAGTGCGATAAGTTGCGGCCTTGAGATCAAAGGAAGCTCGCCCTCGGGAACTTCGTAAGCCTCAAGTTCAATCAAAATCTTGTCTAGGTCGCTAATCGGGTCGCGATTTGGCTCTAGGGTTGCGCAGTCCAAAACGTGGAGCAAAGCCGAGCAACGCTCAACGTGGCGCAAGAACTGAAGCCCGAGGCCTCGGCCTTCGCTGGCCCCTTCGATTAGCCCAGGAACATCGGCGATTGTGAAACGGGTATCCCCCGCCTGAACAACCCCGAGGTTCGGGTGAAGGGTCGTGAATGGGTAGTCGGCAATCTTTGGGCGAGCGGCCGAAAGGGCCGCAATCAAACTTGACTTACCTGCACTCGGATAACCGACCAAAGCAATATCGGCTACGGATTTGAGCTCGAGGATGATGTCCCCGCGCCATCCCGGAACTCCAAGAAGAGCAAAGCCCGGGGCCTTTCGTTTGGTGCTGGACAAGGCAGCGTTTCCAAGTCCGCCCATGCCGCCCTCGGCGACAACGAGTTCCATGCCTGGCTCTTCGAGGTCGGCGATTACTTTACCCTTGGCGTCTTTTACAACCGTGCCGAGTGGAACAGGCATTTGAAGACTTGCGCCGTGAGCACCATTTCTGAAGTCACCGGCACCGTCGCCACCATCGCCACCGGCGCGGTGTGGGTGAAAGTGAAAGTCAAGCAACGTGGTGATGCTTGGGTCGGCGATAAGGCTGATAGTGCCGCCCTTGCCGCCATCGGCGCCGTCTGGGCCAGCCATCGGCTTGAACTTCTCGCGCTTTACCGATACACAGCCATCGCCACCGTCACCGGCGCGCAGATGAAGGGTCACTTGATCGACGAAACTGACCATATGATCTCCTTGAGTTACGCGTTACGGGGTTTGTGGGTAATAAAACAGTAAAGGCGAGCCTTTGGGCTCGCCTCGCTGCTGAAACAAAAAAACTTTATGCGGCTTCAACCACGTTCACAACACGGCGACCAGCTTTGGTTCCGAAGTTTACGGTTCCTGCCTCAAGAGCGAACAGTGTGTCGTCCTTGCCCTTGCCCACGTTTGCACCTGGGTGGAAGTGTGTGCCACGCTGACGAACGATGATCTCGCCTGCGTTTACGACCTGACCTGCATAACGCTTCACGCCTAGACGCTGGGCATTGGAGTCGCGACCGTTTCTGGTGGAGCTAACGCCTTTTTTGGATGCCATTTGGGATTAGTCCTTTACTTACTTGATCTCGGTGACCTGAACGCGGGTCAGGTCTTGACGGTGACCCTGACGCTTCTTGTACCCGGTCTTGTTCTTGTACTTCTGGATGATGATCTTCGGGCCACGGAGGTCGTTTAGAACCTCGGCGGTGACCTTGACCTTAGCTAGTGCTGCTGCATCGAAGGTGATTTTGTCACCGTCAACGAGAAGCAAAGCATGAAGTTGAATATTGCCATCAGCGTCGGCCTTGATTCGATCAAGTGTAACGATGGTGCCTACTGACACCTTTTCTTGGCGACCGCCTGCGCGGACAACTGCGTAAACCACAGATCTACCCTTTGTTCAAAAAAGAATGAATGTTGCATTGCATTATCTCAGCGGCAACAAGGGACAAGTCTACATCCCTTAGCGCTGAGGGTCAAACTCTATTGCTCGGCGTTTTGCGTTGAATTCGCCGACTCGTTCTTTTGCGCCAGACCCGCACTGCTCGCCCGACGGGGTCTGCGCCTGCCCTGGCCAGCTGATTTTGGTTCTGGAAGGGCATCTAGCACTCCCTCAAGCATTTTCTCGGCCGAGTCGGTTGCAGGTCGTGCAGACCTAACTGCACCGGTCAGCACGATCGGTGAAGGTTCTCCGGCTGCCTCATGCGCTGCAACGGTTGAGGCGGCAATCTGAGCCACAACGTTATTGATCTCTACAGCACGCTCTGGCGTGACGACCTTGGCGGTTTCCAGCTTTGGCCCACGATTGCGCTTTGAGTTGCCCTGCTGGCGATTCTCAGATCCGTTACCGCGTTCGAGAGCGGTGGTTGACGGGCCAGGTTCAGACCCAACGCTCTTGCTTCTCATAATCGGCTCGTGGTGCACAATCACACCTCTAGAGGCGCAGGCCTCACATGGCTCGCTAAAAGCCTCAAGCAGCCCAAGGCCAAGCTTCTTGCGTGTCATCTGAACCAGTCCAAGTGAGGTTACCTCGGCCACCTGGTGTTTGGTTCTGTCTCTGCTCAGGCATTCGATTAGCCGGCGCAGCACCAAGTCACGGTTTGATTCGAGCACCATGTCGATGAAGTCGACCACGATGATTCCACCAATGTCACGCAATCTGAGCTGGCGAACGATTTCTTCCGCTGCCTCGAGGTTATTCTTCGTCACGGTCTCTTCGAGGTTTCCACCCGAGCCCACAAACTTACCGGTGTTAACATCGACCACGGTCATGGCTTCTGTACGGTCGATGACCAGCGAGCCACCAGATGGAAGATAGACCTTGCGATCCAGCGCCTTGGCAATTTGTTCACCAATGCGGTACTGGTCAAAGACGTCTTTGTTGCCATCGTACTTTTCGACTCGCTCCAAAAGATCTGGAGCGACCGAGGCTAGGTAGGACTCGATGGTTTCTTGAGCGTCGGCGCCCGAGATGACCATTTTTTGGAAGTCTTCGTTGAAGACGTCACGAACAATTTTGATTAGCAGGTCGGGCTCAGAGTGCAAGAGAACGGGAGCCTGCGACTTCTCGACCTTTTTGCTGATGACTTCCCATTGCGCTTGAAGCCGCTGCACGTCGAGAGTGAGTTGTTCCTCGGTTGCACCCTCGGCCGCGGTGCGCACAATCACGCCGGCATCTTCGGGCAAAACCTCTTTGAGAATCTTCTTGAGGCGGGCTCGCTCGGAATCTGGTAGCTTGCGCGAGATTCCGTTCATGCTTCCGTTTGGCACGTAAACCAGGTAGCGGCCAGGCAGTGAAACCTGTGAGGTTAGTCGGGCACCTTTTTGGCCAACCGGATCCTTGGTGACCTGCACCAAAACCGTGTCCCCCGACTTCAAAGCCAATTCAATGCGACGCGGTTGGTTGCCGGTTTCGGCAAGTTCCCAGTCGACCTCGCCGGAATAAAGAACTGCGTTGCGGCCGCGACCGATGTCTACGAATGCCGCTTCCATCGATGGCAAGACGTTTTGCACCTTGCCGAGGTAAACATTGCCGATGAGTGAGGCCTCTTGAGCCTTAGCCACGTAGTGTTCTACGAGGATTCCGTCCTCGAGGACACCGATTTGGATTTTGCCAGACTTCGAACGAACCACCATGGTTCGGTCGACGGCTTCACGGCGTGCCAGGAACTCAGATTCGGTAATTACCGGGCGACGCCTTCCAGCATCACGCCCGTCACGTCGGCGCTGCTTTTTAGCTTCGAGTCGCGTTGAACCCTTTACTCGAGTTGGTTCGTTGCTAAGTTCTTTAGGTTCGCGCGGGGTGCGCACCTTGACTACCGCGTTTGGTGGCAATTGATCAACGGCCACGTCTTCACCGGCACGTCGACGAGTGCGGCGTCTTAGGTGGCCGTCATCGGTCGCATCGATTGCTTCTGGTTGGCGATCCTGAGTCTTTCGCTCGGGTGCCTTGCGCTCGGTGGTTTTTCTTTCAACCGGTCGCCCGCGTCTGGAATCGATTACCGGAGTCGGAAGATCGGGAGCCTGAAAGAGCAGCGAGGTTGAGAAAATCGGAGCGGGTGGTGCTGCAACGGTTTGTGGAGCCTCGGTGCTAACCGGGCCGGCAAACTCGACAGCCTCGGTGCTCTGGGCTTTGGCCCTTGAGCTTCTGCGCGCGGGAGCCTTGGTCGCTGGTGCGGCACCCTTTTCAACGCCCACAGTTTTAACTACCTCGGTAGCCTCAACTGCGACTTCGGCAACCTTCTTTGGGTTGCGTGAACGTGGACTAGTTTCTTTATTCACCATTTCTGGCGTACTCCAAGCTGTCGTTCCCCAAGGCCACACTCACTCGGCCGAACGACTCAAATCTCATGCTATTCGCCGTTGCGAATAACCAAATCTAACTACGAGATACCTCTCACTGCTGGTTTGGCAGCCCGATGGGTCTTACGCTCAAACCGAACACGGTTCTCGACAAAATCTTTTGTCGCATCGAGTGTGGATCGATAGCAACTGCTTCAAGTATGGCACTTATTCTTAAAAAAGTCTGTAGCGGCTTGCCTAACGCAACTGCGAGCCTGTCATGCGATACTCGAAACGTGAGCAAAATCGCTATTGATGAAGACCTAGAAGTACAACCGACAAACTCTCTCGCGTGGAATATGATCATCCACGGTCTAATCGGTTGGATTGGCGCGATCGCGCTGACCATTGAACGTATTCACATCTGGCTGACGCCGGATGCAACGCTGAGTTGCGACCTTGCAGCCTTCGTGTCGTGCAAATCTGTCATGTTGCAGCACCAAGCGGCGGTGTTCGGCTTTCCGAACTCATTCGTCGGAGTTTTTGCCTTCATGGCGCCGATAGCTCTTGGAATCGCAAGCCTCATGGGCTACCGCTTTAAGAAATGGGTTTGGCGAGTATTCTTCTCGGGCATCTTCATGGGATTCATCTTTTCACTCTGGCTCTTCAGCCAAAGTGTTTTCGTCATCGCAGTGCTTTGCCCCTATTGCATGGTGGTTTGGGCCGGAATGTTGCCGCTATTTTTCCGCGTTTATTCATTCGGAATCAGCGATGGATTTGTCGAAGCGCCAAAATGGCTCAAAGCCCGCTCCCAAGCTTTTTATGATTGGGCTTGGGTTTGGGCTTTGAGCCTTGAGGTTTTTGTGCTGATCACAATAATCGTGACCTTTTGGAGCCGTTGGGCGGGCCTTTGGATCAGCCTGACGATGTCAACCTAACCCAGACAAGCTAGAACCAGAGAGCCAGTTCTCGCTCGGCCGATTCGGTCGAATCAGAGCCGTGCACCAGATTCTGTTGAACTTTGAGACCCCAGTCGCGGCCTAAATCGCCACGAATGGTTCCTGGTGCCGCAACGGTTGGATCGGTGGCACCGGCAAGCGAACGGAAACCCTCAATGACTCGGTGCCCGGTGAGCTGAATAGCTACCACGCTGCCCGAAGACATGAAGTCGATGAGTGGCTGGTAAAACGGCTTGCCCTCGTGCTCGGCGTAATGCGCGGCAAGAAGTTCCTGTGATGGCGCAAGCTGCTTTAGGTTGGTGACCTGATATCCCTTTGATTCGCAACGGGAGATAATTTCGCCGATCAGATTTCGGGCCACGCCATCGGGCTTTACGAGTACCAGAGTGTTTTGAGTTTCGGTCATTTTGGCTCCTTAGCCGATCGGTGTTGTGAAATTTTGTTTGGCCATAGCGGCTCGAGCTTTATCGATTGTGCCACCGGCAATCATGGCCCAGGCGTAGAGGCAGATAAAGACGCCTCCGACGAACCACATGAGCGGAACCCAGATGCCAGTCAGTAGCACGGCAAGTTGTAATGCCCAGCCCCAAACGTATGACCCACGTCGACCAAGAACGGCCGGAGTGAGAATTAGTAGGAAGGTGATGGTTAGACCAACACCCCAGACAACGCCGGCATCGGCAACCTTTAATCCAAAGCCGACAAGGGTCGCAAAGAAAGCGACGAAGGACTCGAAAGCCATGAGCATCGAGGCAAGTGTGCGTTTGGTTGAACGGTTATTCATCGTTTGAAACTTCTTTCTGTTGCAGAACCAGAGCATCGCCAACCAGGGTGATTGAACCAGACACGATGATCGCGTTGTTCTCGCCACCTACCGGCAGCATTGTTTTTGCCACGGCGATTGCTGTCTTTAGGTCGGGTTCGACTTCAACTCGGTCAGCACCCAACAGTTCACGTGCCATCTCAGCAAGAACATCCGCCTCAATAGCGCGCGGTGAGCTGGACTGGGTAACCAC
>CAZLWT010000046.1:0-8751 GCA_964563325.1 uncultured Rhodoluna sp.
CACCGCTTGAGTTTGGTAAAGCTCCCATAACTACCCCCGTAGTTTTCTATCGACAATCATTATGTTGTCTGCACCCAATGACATTATCTATCGGGCACGGGGTTCTTGCCAAGAGTTTTCGGCTAAGAGCGAATCCTGTCGGCAAAGCCAGCGGCCCGCACCGGATAGGCCAGGTAATCGGCGTAGCCCTCGAGGATTGGGGCACGCCAAGCGTAGTCCCTGGCAACCTCAGACAAAGCCGCCCAGAAAAACGCGTGCAGTAAATCAATGCTCAGGTGGCTCAGCGAATCCTCGGGGAAGGCTCGGCCGAGCATCCTGCGAAGCAGGGTTGGAATATCGCTCAGGCCAAAACGGTGAAGTTCGGCACGCACCGAGAACTCGATTTCGCGAGCGCGACGCGGATTCCAGATTGGGTTCGGATAATCCTGATGCAGATGCAAAAGCTCGTGAATGCGAATGGCCTGGCTATAGAGCGCGTCATCAAGCTGATCAAACACCGGCACGAATCGTTCAAGTTCATAACCGTTGCGCCGCAGATCCAAAATGTCTGGGTACGAGAAAAATCGATAGAACGGAACATGCGGTCGAACCGGCGAATACGGTTCAATCGTGAACGAAGCCAAGAGTGGGTCAACCCCGCCGGCGGCGGCACCCCAGCGGTTGATCGCCTCGTCTACGTCTTGGTTTAGTGGTTCCATCCTCTAAATTTACCTGACTGTCATAAAGGTTTAGTAGGTTCGTGCTTATGAATCAACCCTCTGAGTCTCGTGAAAAGTCCCACGCGGCAGCGGTTGCCCGCCGAGAACACATAATCGAGAGCTGGGAGAAAAAGTCAGCGGTTCCACTTGCCATCCTGGCGGTAGGGTTTCTTGCCCTTTGGGCCTGGCAGGTTCTTGGCGATTTGAATACCCCGACTTGGGATGCGGTTGAGGCTGGAATTCTGTTTATCTGGGTGGCCTTCGTAATCGACTTTTTGGTCCGATTTTTCTTCCACCACGACAAGGCTCGCTTCTTGCGCAACAACGTGATCGAGATACTTGCCCTTGCCGTGCCGGCCTTTCGCGCTTTTCGTATCTTGAGGGTCATTACGGCGGTTGGAATTCTGACCAGAACGGCCCAGTCGTTGCAGGCGCGGGTTAATTTGTACGTGACCATCATGTTGCCAATGGTGGTCTTTGCCGGCTCATTAGGGGTCTATGAGGCCGAACGCAACGCCGATGGCGCCAGCATCGTCAACTTCCCGGACGCGGTTTGGTGGTCGATTGTGACGATTTTTCAGGTGGGAGACGCAGCTTTCTCGCCAATCACACTTGAGGGGCGAAGCATTGCCGTGCTCATCATGTTGGCGGGCGTGGCACTGGTATCCATCGTCACCATCAACCTTGCCGGCTACCTGCTTCGAAACCATGGAATCCGGGGGCTCAACCTGCCTGACGGCAAATGACCCAAACTGCAAGTATCTGCATAAACTCCACGGGTTGTCGGCGCCTTGAAGTAAATTTGAGTCAACTGGAATCGAGGCGCATGCTACGAAGTTTGGCACGGTTTACTCTTGTGCTACTTGCATTTTGGGCCGCCGCAACTTTTTTGCAGTGGCCAATTTGGCTTGCCTTGCCAATTGGTGGGTTTTTTGGGTTGGTCGCCGCTTTCATCGGCTGGTGGCAAACCAAAACTAGGATTTACACTCGCAACCAATTGGCCTCGAAACCCTTCAACGGCCAACTGCCGCAAGAGCTCGCCGATGCGATAGCCACCTCGCCCGCCCTTCGTGGCGACGACAGCTACAGCCAAAAAGTTGTCGGCGAAAAGGCCTATGGCCACAACTTCTTAGACCTGATGCAGTATGCCGAAATGACAGACGGGTCAACCCTCGAGGTGCAATCGGCTTTGGTTGCCGAGCCAGCTAACCAGCACAGCCAGCACGCGGTTGCGGTCACCTGTGGCGGCGTGGTGCTTGGTTACATTCCAGAGTTTGAATCGGAATCGCTTTTCGCGTTTCTGATGGAGCGACGCGGCATTGCCAGAGTCAACTCCAACATTCACTTTGACATCGAAGGCGGCTATAGCTGGGCCGAGTTGGATTTGGTTCGGCCATACGAAACGGTGAGCGGCGTCTAACTAGCCCTGGTGCAGCATGTCGTGGCGCACGATCGTGGCGTTGCGGTCTTGCCCTACCCCGATTGCCGAGATTCTGGTTCCCGTTAGTTTTTCAAGCGCCAAAACGTAATCCTGAGCGTTCTTTGGAAGGTCTTCGAAGGTCTTTGCCTGCGTGATGTCTTCTTGCCAGCCGGCGAAGTTTTGATAAACCGGAACGGCATGGTGGAAGTCGCTCTGCGAGACCGGAATTTCCTCGGTGCGCACGCCGTCTACCTCATAGGCGACACAGACCGGAATTTGCTCTAACCCGGTGAGCACATCGAGCTTGGTTAGAAAGACATCGGTTAGACCGTTGATGCGGGTTGCGTATTTTGCAACCGGCGCATCGAACCAACCGCAGCGACGCTCGCGCCCGGTGGTGGTTCCAAACTCGTGGCCAACCCGGCGCAAGAACTCACCGGATTCGTCAAAGAGCTCGGTTGGGAAAGGCCCAGCTCCAACGCGCGTGGTGTAAGCCTTGAGAATGCCGATCACCGAGGTGATCTTGGTTGGCCCGATTCCGGCGCCGATGGTTGCTCCACCTGCTATCGGCGAGGACGAGGTGACGAATGGGTAGGTGCCGTGGTCGACATCTAGCAAGGTTCCTTGGCCACCTTCGAGCAGCACGGTCTTGCCGGCCTCGAGGGCCTGGTGGAGTTCAAGCGCGGTGTCGCGCACCATTGGGCGCAGGCGCTCGGCGAATGACAACAGCTCGGCCACTACGTCATCAACGCGGATGGCGGCGCGGTTATAAACCTTGGTTAGCAACTGGTTCTTTTGCGCCAGTGAACCCTCAACCTTTTGACGCAGGATGCTTGGGTCAAAAAGATCCTGCACGCGAATTCCGAGGCGACCGACCTTGTCGCCATAGGTTGGCCCGATGCCACGACCGGTGGTTCCGATGGCTCGCTTGCCGAGGAATCGCTCCGAGGTCTTGTCGATGGTGACGTGGTATGGGGTGATGATGTGAGCGTTCGCCGAAACCTGCAGGCGGCTGACGTCGACACCCTTTTCGATCAGACCATCGAGTTCATGAAACAGCACGGCCAGGTCAATGACAACGCCGTTGCCGATAACCGGAATGACCCCAGGCGTCAAGATGCCAGATGGCAGCAGGTGCAGAGCAAACTTTTTGTCGCCGATAACAACCGTGTGCCCGGCGTTGTTGCCACCCTGATATCGCACGACATAGTCAACGCGCTCGCCTAAAAGGTCGGTTGCCTTGCCTTTGCCTTCATCGCCCCATTGAGCACCAACAAGAACTACTGCAGGCATGGCTGACTCGATTCTCAAATATCTTAGATTTTGCACCCGGTGGGGCACTTACCCAAGTTTACTCGGTTAGCGGTCAGCCAGCCTCTAGGCTGCAGCCCTACTTGACTTTGAAGGAAACGTGGTAGCTGTTTGGTCCAGAAACCACGGACACGTTGCGGGTTCCCTTAGCAACAGTGAAGCGCAAGGTTTGGTTGTTGCTGGTTAGCTTCTTGGTGACCGCACGCAAACCGGTGATGCTGATTTTTACGGTCTCGCCGCTCAGGTTCTTGAAGACCACCGAGATTACTCGCTTCGAGAGGGTCGCCTTAGCCGAGCGGATCACCGGCGGAGCGACTGGGATGTCAGCGAACTTCACGTTGACCATCTTTGAGGCGTATGACGGGGCGTTCACCTGATAGTTGAACGAACTGGTTGCGCTTGTTCCGAAAGTCGAGAGGGTGAAGGTTGCATCACCGTTGGCATCCAGAATCATTTGGCAACCCTGCCCACCGGCTACGGGAGCGTAGCAAGCGGTGCTGCTGTAACTCGGGGTTGAAGCCAGCATCAGGGTGGCGTTCTTCACATCAAAGAACTGAACGTAAACGTAGAGGCCAGCATTCGAGGCGTCCGAGTTATAGGTGAACTTGATATCGGTTACTCTGATGCTTGCGTTAGCCGAACCGTTTCCGTCTTTATCGAAGGTCACCGGCAGTTGCATGCCTACCTCGCTCATCGAAATCTTGTCAACGGTTGGGCAAACATCCGAGCCATTAGGGCAGGCGTCCTTTGGTGCTGGCAGGTGGCCGTCTCAGTTGGCGGTGAATTTGATGGTCTTGAAACCGGAGGTCCAGGCGGTCTGGCCAAGGAACTGGTACTTAACCGAATCGCCTTCGCTTAGACCCAGGAAGCCGATTGATATGCTGGCCTTGCCCATCGAGTCGAGCACAAAAACACACTGGCCATTTGCGGCAGCGCCGGCCTCGCACTTGTTGCTGCTGACACCGGCAGCGGCTGGAAGGTTAATCTCGAGGCCCGCCTTGTCGAAGAACACGAGAATCGCTGTTAGGCCAGCATCTGCGCTGCTGCCCGAGGCAAAGTTGAAATCGATGGTTGACCAACTTGGTGACGCCTTCACGTTGTCCCCGGCAACAACCGCGCTAGCCGAACCATTTTTGAGGCTCAGCATGTCAAGCGATGGGCAGATGACTGTCGGGGCATCGGAGCAGGCGTGACCGGCGGCGGCGGCTGGGGTCGTGGTCGAAACCAAACCGGTGAAGGCGATGGATGCGATGGCAAGCGCGCCGAGGGTCTTGCGAATGATGTTGATCTTGCGGTTCATGATTGGCCTTCGTCCGGAAAATGTAAGGGCTACCCCGCTACTGTCTTTAACATTAGTCCGCTGACCCCATTTCGTGAAAGCGATTTCACGAGCCGTAACCAAAACGACACTTGGCTTATCTGCGGTGAAAGACGTGCTGCTCGACCCAACAATGCATGGTTATGGCCGCGGCGGCCGAGGCGTTTATGGACCGGGTTGACCCGAACTGACTTATTTCGAGCACAACGTCGCTTGCCGAAATCGCCGCTTCACTGAGGCCCGGACCCTCCTGCCCGAACAGCAAGACGCAGGCCTCGGGAAGGTCATACTCCTCGATTTTTTGGCAACCGGGAACATTATCGATCGCGATGATTGGCAAAGGCCCACCCTCGGGGCCCAGACCGCAACTGCGGCACCAGGCCACAAAATCTTCAACGGTTGGGTGATGACGCACGTGCTGATAGCGATCGGTTACCATGGCTCCGCGGCGATTCCACCTTCGGTTTCCGATGATGTGAACCTCGGCCGCCAAAAAAGCGTTGGCGGTGCGCACTATCGAGCCAATGTTCAGATCATGTTGCCAGTTCTCGATTGCCACGTGATACTTGTGGCGGCGCTCATCCAAAGCGGCAACTATTGCCTCCATCTTCCAATACCGAAACTCGTCCAAGACGTTTCTGGTGTCGCCCCCGGCAAGCAACTCGGGGTCAAAGAAATCAGCCGTTGGCAGGTCTCCAACCCAGGGGCCAACGCCCCAGGTGGTTAGCTCATGCGAGTCTGCTGGCTGAGGATTTACTGCTTTTTCTTGGTCTGGCATTGTTCAAGCCTAACCATCGCTGGGTAGGCTTGAGAAATGGCTGATCGCAGGAAAATCGAATGCTGGCTCACCGACATGGACGGTGTGCTGGTGCATGAGGGGCATGCCATTCCCGGAGCCGCTGAGCTAATCAACCAGTGGCAATCCAAGGGCCAGCGATTTTTGGTGCTGACCAATAACTCGATCTATACGCCACGCGATCTTTCGGCTCGACTGCAGGCCACCGGGCTCAACATTCCAGAGGAATCAATCTGGACCTCGGCCCTAGCCACCGCGGCTTTCTTAAAGTCACAAAAATCCCAGGGTTCGGCTTTTGTCATCGGCGAGGCCGGCATGACCACCGCCCTGCACGAAATCGGCTACATCCAAACCGACGTAAACCCCGACTACGTGGTTCTTGGTGAAACTCGAAACTTTTCTTTTGAAAACCTGACCAAGGCAATTCGACTAATCGTTGCCGGTGCCCGATTCATTGCCACCAATCCGGATGCCACCGGCCCATCAGCCGAGGGCATCTTGCCAGCCACCGGATCGGTGGCCGCCCTAATCACCAAGGCGACCGGTCGCGAACCGTACATAGTTGGCAAACCAAACCCAATGATGTTTCGCACCGCGATGAATAAAATTTCTGCCCACTCAGAAACCACGGGAATGATTGGTGACCGCATGGACACCGACGTGGTGGCTGGAATCGAATCTGGTTTGCACACCGTTTTGGTGCTGACCGGAATTGCCGATTCAGCCGAAATAGAAAAGTATCCGTTTCGCCCCAATGAGATTTTGAACTCGGTCGCCGACCTTCTCGACTAGGCAATTCCGCCGGGGGGTTAACGATCGCTAATGAGAGCAGTTTCGTGCACGTAGCTTTTTTCCTTGACCAGCACCCGAGAACGCTCGGTGGCGCCCAGTCATCGGCCCAGTTGCAAAAGAAATATCTTGAGCGTGCCGGTCACAGAGTGACAATATTTGCCCCACACGCCCCTTTCGAAGAGCAAGCTGATGTCCTGGAGTTTCCATCGCTGGCCCTTCCCGGGGACCCCGAGTTTAGATACACGCTCAACATCAATAAGTCGATGCGCGCCATCAGGGCCGGGCTCCCGAAACTTTCCGAACCAATCGACCTGATTCACATTCAGGGCGATCTTTGGTCGGCCGTCTTTGGCTACGTGCTGGCTCGAGAACTAGACATTCCGGTGGTTCACACCACTCACACCAACGTTGATTTCGGGGCCAAGAAGATTCTTGGCAGCGCCGGCGCATTTCTTGCCATGCTGTATCTGTCATGGTCGCTCTTGGGGAAAACCCAAACCAAAGGCAAACTCGCCACGAACGGCTGGGCCTGGTTGCAACTGGCAACCGCGGGCGCCGACAGGGTAATCGCGCCCTCGCAGCACTTTGCCAAACTCGCCGCCGACCACGGGGTGAAAGCGAACTTCAACATTGTGCCCACCGGCGTAGACGATGATTTCATCAGCGGACCTTTTTCTGAAGGCTTGAAGGTTCAGCGGGCGGCCGGAGCCCCGGTCAGGCTGCTTTGGTGTGGCCGAATGTCTGCAGAAAAGCGCCTCATGAAATTTCTAGAAGCACTCAAGCTGAGTGACACGAGCGCATTCACCAAGATTTATGGCACCGGCGGGCTCGAAGATCGCGCCAAGAAGTTCGTGGCTCAGCACCAACTGCAAGACCGCGTGGAATTTCACGGCAGGGTCTCACATGATGAAATCCTCAACCAGATGTGGCAAAGCGACATTTTGGTGCAAACCTCGGTTGGTTTTGAAACTCAGGGAATGACCGTCTATGAAGCCGGGGTGCTTGGCACGCCAAGCGTTTTGAGCGACCCAAACATCGCCGCCGACCTTCCGGCGAATAGCTTCTGGCTGGCAAAGGATTCCAGCGTTGAATCGTTGGCCACGGTTATTTCGCAAGCGGTGGCCGATGTCGAGGCCGGTGCTGGAAAAACAATCGACCTGCGGTCGACCATGCTGCAGTCTTCGCTGACCGAGAAAATCCTCAAACTCTATGCCGAGGCAATGGCCGAGCACGGCAAGTAAACGGCCGTTAGCGCACCTTCGAACTCAGTGACAATAACTTGCTTGTTGAATCGAAATATTGCTTGGATGCAGTCACCTGAACCGAAATTTTGGCGCCAAGATCGGCTTTGACCAGTTTGTACTTCGAGGCCGTGGCCGACTTTATGGCAGCACCGTTTCGCTTCCACTGATAGCTAAAAATCACGGCATTGGTTGCCGAGTCGGCCGAGACCGCAAGGGTTTTTCCGACCTTGGCGGTGCCCGAAAGTGTCGTTCCGCTCAGCGCCAGTTGGCCCCCGCGTATCGGGCCAGTCTGCTGGCTGCTGCCAATGGCTGAATCAAAACCGTTCCTGCCGGCCGTGACCGAAACTTGGATGCGGTGCCCAACATCGAGGGCACCCAACAGATAGCTGTTTGAGCTTTGGGCAGCTTGAGCCACACCATCTCGATACCAGGTGAAAACCAGGCTCTCGGCCGCTGGGCTCCAAGACCCCGTGGTTGCCGTGAGCGTTTTGCCGAGCACTGCCACCCCGGTTAGCACCGGATTGACCTTCGTGAAACTGCCGCCGGTAATCATCTCGGTGGGGGTAACGGTTTGGCGAAGGTCCTCGTATCCATCGCTTGAACAGACCAAACTTGCATCGATTCTCTTGCCCGCCACCGAGTTGTCTAGCCAGTAAGCAACCGAACCGCCAGTTTGCACCGTGACCCCATCGGCTCGCCAGGTGATCGCCAAACTGTCGCAGGCCGGGCTTGAAGCGAAGTTCAAGCTGAGCACATTGCCAACTGCGAATGGACCGGACCAGGATGCCGGGTTTGCCGTTATTGAGCCCTTGGTGTCAACCAGGGTTTGCGCGCTGGTTGCTGACGCCGAATCGAATCCGGTTGCCGAACCGGTGACTCGCACGCTTATGGCAGCGCCAAAATCTGCCGGGGTCAAGGTGTAGTTCTGATTGTTGGCACCGGCAATCAGCTGCGAATTTCTGAGCCATTCGAAACCGAACGTGGTGGTGCTTGGCACCCAGTTGGCCACGAGTGCCGTCAGAGTGCGACCGGTGCGCCAAATGCCGCTGACAGTCGGCGCGCTTGTTGTCAGGGTTCCACCGACAACGATCTGGTTTGACAGACCGGAAGCGATTTCGAGTTGGTTGAACCCGACCCGAGGTTGGCGGTCAAGGTCACCGTCGTGGCGTTTC
>CAZLWT010000047.1:0-8715 GCA_964563325.1 uncultured Rhodoluna sp.
CAGGGTCAAATGGTGGCTTTGGACCGAGCCCGGACTACTATTACGCAACAACCGATCCAGGCGGTCTTGCCTGCTCTGTTTATGTCTATGTAAACCCATACTCCCTGTCGTACGACGTGAGCGTTGGTAACTTTCCAACTGATAATCGCAACTGGCAATCATTCATCGATAAGTTGAGCGGTTACGGGATTGCCGTCGAGTACGGCACCCTTTCAAGTAAATGCGGACAAGTGCTTCAAAAAGTCTTTGGCCGTTAGGTGGCATCCGAAGTTCGTAACTTGCCTCAACCGACTCCTTCTCCCAGGTCTTTTAAATATTGTGGAGGTTGTCCAAGAGATTGTTTTCAATATTGAAGTCCACAAACTAGAGCGTGGCTTGAGTTGCCTAGCTCGAGAGTGAACCAAAACCCTAGCTTTAGGCGGCTGCATTTCAATCGAGTAGTATTTAGATGGAAGAAAGCGGTTTGGTTCTTCAAGCCGACCTGGCGCAATTGGCAGCGCACCGCACTTGTAATGCGGGGGTTAGGGGTTCAAGTCCCCTGGTCGGCTCTCAAAATTTGATGGAGGGGTCATGTCTGAAGAATTATCGCCGGGTTGGTATTCAGATGCTGAGGGTAAGAAACAGTTCTGGGACGGCGGGAAATGGTCTGATTTCGAGCCTATAACTTCCCCTCCCAAGGGTGAAAGCGTGAAACAAAAAGGTTTGGCCTCATCGCTAAGTGGCAGGCTTAGAAAACCCAGGGTAATAATCATCTCTTCCGTCATTTTTGCAATCGTGGTTATCGCCATTTCGGTCGGTGTCAAAATGTCGGCTGACCAGATTGCGGCGAAGCACCTCGCGGTGGTTCAAGCATCCATAGCAGCAGATGAGGTCGCGGCTCAAGCCGCAGCGGATGCTCAGGCCGCAGCGGATGCTCAGGCTGCTGCGGATGATTCAGAACGAGCTCTTCGTTCTGGAGTGGTGAAAGAAATTGAACACTCCGTAAAATCAATGGCCAAGACGCACCAGTCCGAAGGCGTCATCGACGGATACAAGATTTTTAGCGTCGATTGCTCGCCAACGTCTGGCTCCACAGATGATCTAACAGCCCTCACGACAACTTTTGACTGTTTCGTTGCAACAACTGACAATAAAGATGGAACGCTAAGCGGTTACGACTATCACGCCACTGAAAACTGGGACACGGGCCAGTATACGTATGGTCTAGGAAAGCCCTAGAGTTCTGATTGAGCTTCTAGCGAAGTCAAAACCCTAGCGAAGTCGCCGTCCAGATTCGTTGCGGTCGCGAGCGAGAGTTCCTCAGCCGAGAAGGTGACATCGCCAAAGGATTTGGCAAAGGTGTGGGTGGCGTCGAGCACAAACCACGTGTCGTATCCCAAGTTGCCGGCCATTCGAGCCGTGACATCGCAGCACATGTTGGTTTGGATGCCGCAGATGGCAATCGCACCAATGTCGTTTGCCTTTAGCCAGGCATCAAGATCGGGGCTGCCATAAAAAGCCGAGTTGACGCTTTTTGTAACCAAAAGGTCTGGCTCGCCAGTTATCACGTCTTTGAAGTCGTTGCCCGGTTGACCAGGTCTCAGCACGGATGTTTCAAGCACCGAGTCATGTCTGACAAAAACCACTGGTTGCTCGGCCTGGCGCCACTCGGCGATAAGCAACTCGATGTTTGCCTCGCAACTCGGATTGTTGCGTTCACCCGGAATGTCATAGTTTGCAAAACCCTGTTGCACGTCAATGACAATCAGCGCCCGCTTGGCCGCGGTCATTATGCCTCGTTGAACTTGATGCTGACAGAGTTGATGCAGTAGCGATCGCCGGTTGGGGTCTGTGGTGCGTCTTCAAACACGTGACCCAGGTGGCCACCGCAGGCGGCGCAGCGAACCTCGGTGCGAACCATTCCGTGGCTGCGGTCTTCAATCAGTTCAACCGCGTCGCCGATTTTTGGTTCATAAAAACTTGGCCAACCGCAGTGGGAGTCAAACTTTGCCACGCTGCGAAACAGCTCGGCCCCGCAACCCTTGCAGCTATAGACGCCTTCGCGGTTTTCGTTTAGCAACTCGCCGGTGTTTGCCCGTTCGGTGCCGCCCTCGCGCAGCACATGAAACTCAAAGTCGCTGAGTTCTTGCTGCCACTGCTCGTCAGTTTTCTTAATTGGGTAGTCCATCGGTGCACCTTTCGTTGGAAACGCCTAATATTAACTCGAGGCGCAGTTGTGCCTCCTGAAAGTTTAAAGCAGGATTCATGGCAGAAAAGTTCCCGACCGATGCGTTTGACTCGGTTCCGAGAAAAGCTGGTCGTCACCGCAGCCGTCGCACGTTTATTGATGGCGCACTAGATTTTGGCAAACTCGTTCTTGCCGCCTCTGTTCTTACCACCGCTGGATACTTTGCGGTTTCAGCTTTTAACAGCACCAGCATTATCAAGGGTTCGGATTTGCCAGGTGGCACCGTCAACACCGCTGTTTTCACGGGTGGCACTCGAGCTGGGGGAGTCGGAATCACCGTTCTTGACGGCACTCTTGGCAAGGGCTTCGCCTCAGCCCTAGGTCACAAGTTGCTAGATGCCGGTTGGAATGTGTTCTCGGCCGCGGACCTGGTTTTACCCTCGGATCACAGTTCGGATCAAATCAAGACCACAACGATTTATGTTCAGACCGAGGCCTTGAAAACCAAGGTTGATAGCTTGACCAAGGACATTGGCGTCTGGCCGGTAGAGGTTTCGACTCTTTATTCTGACCCAATTACCGTGGTTCTAGGAACCGACTTTAAGTAGCCAAATCCCAAACTGGGTGCCATGCGGTTTATAACACGTGTATAACCTAATTGGGTTTTCGCAAAACTCTTTGCAAATAAAGGCAACTATCAGGCTAGACTGATAAATGGTCGAAGCATTAACCGCGAAATTTTTTTTGCAGTTTACATAGGAACCCCGGAATCCCTCGGTTACTATGCGACTCGGCGAGGATTTTCATCCGAGTTGTTCACTTAGTAACAGGAGTATTTACATGGCACAAGGAACCGTCAAGTGGTTCAACGCTGAAAAGGGTTTCGGCTTCATCACCCAGGATGGCGGAGCGGACGTTTTCGTTCACTTCTCAGCTATTCAGTCCGATGGCTACAAGGAACTCAAAGAGAACCAGCGCGTTGAGTTCGAAGTAAAGAACGGCGACAAAGGCCCACAGGCCGACGCAGTTCACGTAATCGGCTAATTTAGGCTTGATTCAAGAAACACCCCCTCTTCGGAGGGGGTGTTTCGTTTAACCAACAAATCCGGATCTCGAACCCCTCCAGACTTGCACTCTCTATGCTCGAGTGCTAAAACTGTATTAGCACTCGATTAGGTTGAGTGCTAAAACCATCAAACTTAACCAAGTTCGGGAGAAACCCTAAATGGCAAAAATCATAACTTTCAACGAGGAAGCACGTCGCGGTTTAGAGCGCGGATTGAACATTCTCGCTGACACCGTGAAGGTCACCCTTGGCCCACGCGGTCGCAACGTAGTACTCGAATCCAAGTGGGGCGCCCCTACCATCACAAACGATGGTGTTTCGATTGCGAAGCACATCGAACTCGAAGACCCGTTTGAGCGCATCGGCGCCGAACTGGTCAAGGAAGTTGCCAAGAAGACTGACGATGTTGCCGGAGACGGAACCACAACAGCGACTGTTTTGGCACAGGCATTGGTTCGCGAAGGCCTGCGCAACGTTGCAGCTGGCGCCGACCCAATCAGCTTGAAGCGTGGAATCGAAAAGGCTACCGCCGCCGTTATCGAGCAGCTAATCAAGGATGCTCGTCCGGTTGAGACCAAGGCTCAGATTGCTGCCACCGCTTCAATCTCTGCAGGCGACCCAATCATCGGTGAGCTAATCGCCGACGCAATCGACAAGGTCGGTCGCGAGGGTGTTGTAACCGTTGAAGAGTCGAACACCTTCGGCATTGAACTTCAGGTCACCGACGGAATGCGTTTCGACAAGGGCTACATGTCGGCTTACATGGTCTCAGACCCTGAGCGCCAAGAAGCAGTTCTAGAAGACGCCTACGTTCTTATCGCCAACTCAAAGATTTCAAGCATGAAAGACCTGCTTCCGATCGTTGACAAGGTCATGCAGGCCAACAAGCCACTTTTGATCATTGCCGAGGATGTTGAAGGCGAAGCCCTTGCAACTCTTATCGTCAACAAGATTCGTGGAATCTTCCGCTCGGTAGCCGTAAAGGCTCCTGGCTTCGGAGACCGTCGCAAGGCTATGCTTCAGGACATCGCAATCCTTACCGGTGGTCAGGTCATCTCTGAAGAGGTTGGCCTAAAGCTTGAGAACACCACCCTTGACCTCTTGGGCCGTGCTCGCAAGATTGTGATCACCAAGGACGAGACCACCATCGTTGAGGGTGCCGGCGAGGCAGCCATGATCGCTGGTCGCGTTGAGCAGATCCGTCGCGAAATCGAAGCTACCGATTCAGACTATGACCGTGAGAAGCTACAGGAGCGCTTGGCAAAACTTGCCGGCGGTGTTGCAGTAATCAAGGCCGGAGCCGCAACCGAGGTTGAGCTTAAAGAGCGCAAGCACCGCATCGAAGATGCAGTTCGCAACGCCAAGGCTGCAGTCGAAGAAGGAATCGTTGCCGGAGGTGGTGTTGCATTGCTTCAGGCAGGTAAGACCGCTTTTGAAAACTTGCACCTAACCGGAGACGAAGCAACCGGCGCAAAGATTGTTGCACTTGCAATCTCGGCACCACTCAAGCAGATTGCATTCAACGCCGGCCTAGAGCCTGGTGTTGTTGCCGAGAAGGTTGCATCATTGCCTTCAGGTCACGGTTTGAACGCCGCTACCGGCGAGTACGTCGACATGCTCGAGGCTGGAATCAATGACCCTGTAAAGGTGACCCGCTCTGCTTTGCAGAACGCGGCATCCATTGCAGGTTTGTTCCTAACCACCGAGGCTGTCGTTGCCGACAAGCCAGAGCCTGCTGCGACTTCAATGCCTCAGGGCGGCGGAGGAATGGACTTCTAGTCCAACAGACATACAAAAAGGGCGAATCCGAAAGGGTTCGCCCTTTTTGCTTTCTTGGGGAGGGGTTAGTTAGATGAATAGCCGGGCGTTGGAGTGCTCGATCTCGGCGTATTGACGAGCTGCGATTGCCAAAGCCTGGCCAAGCTCACCCAACTGATTGTCGACCAGCGTCGAGGTGCTGCGCCAACGGCTGGTTAGCTCCTGGAAGCTGTCTGCCGCCACTCCGCGCCAGGAAGACTGCAAACCGACGAGTTGACCGTGCAGGCTTTCAACCTCGCTCTGCAGCCGGCTGATGGTTGCTTGAATGGTGGTGTTTGCAGCGAGCACTAACTCGCTGTCTACTGAAAATGCTGACATTTGACTCCTAACTAGATGTTTATGGAGTCTTTCAGGCGGTACGACAAACTCAGGCAGATTTTGGTCGGTCTGTGGATAAGCCGACCTGAACCTTCAGCGTTAGCGCTGGTGTTTAGCGACAGCCTGATGCTTAGGAAGCGCAACGCGGATTGTGGTGCCGCCACCAAGGGTCTCGTCGGCCACTATTTCGCCACCGTGCCTCGAGACAATTCCCTTGACGATAGCTAGGCCCAGACCAGAACCGCCGGTTTCGCGATTCCTTGAGTTGTCGGCCCTGAAGAATCGTTCAAACACCTTCGAGCGCAACTCTTTCGGAATTCCTTCGCCGCGGTCTCTAACCTCGATGACCACCCGGTCGCCAGGGGCCTCGGCAATTGCCACCTCGATGGTTTCATCCTCGGGTGAAAATCGGCTGGCGTTGGCCAACAAGTTAATGAGCACCTGACGCAGTTGCCCAGAATCGGCATCAACCACGATCTGTTTGCCGGGCTCGATGGGGCGAGAGTTGAAGTCGTTGATGGTGATGTTGGAACGGTGGTTGGCCACCGCAACATCCATCGCCGCATCTCGGGCAAGTGAAACCAGGTCGGTGGCGTTGGTCTTTAGCGCCGTTGCCTCATCCATGCGGGCCAAAGCCAGCAGGTTTTCGACCAACTCTGACATGCGCATCGCTTCGCTCTCAATGCGTTGCATGGCTTCGCCGACCGCTTTGGGGTCTTTTAGAGCGCCGATTCGATAAGGCTCGGCATAGCCTCGAACCGACACCAGGGGAGTGCGCAGTTCGTGGCTGGCATCGGCTATGAAGCGGCGCATTTGATCTAGGGTCTTGTTGCGCGAGACCATGGCCGATTCGATGCTTCCGAGCATGGTGTTCAGCGAGCGGTTGATTCGGCCAATCTCGGTTGACCGCGGTTGTTCCATCAGGCGCTTAGAGATGTCGCCACCTGCCACAGCCTTGGCGGTTCGCTCAACCTCACGCAGCGGGCGAAGAGCCGAGGTGATTATGATCCAGGTTGCTGCGCCACTGATCAGGAGCAAAAGCAGCCCGAAGCCGGCACCGATGTTGCGGTACTGATCAAGCAACAGGGTGTTGCTTGCGGTGGGCAGGGCAACCACGAGTGAACCGGATTGTTCGGTTAGCGGCACGGCAACCATTCGCCAGGTGGTGATGTTGCCCTTTGTCGCCCCGGTGACCTTCTTGCTCTTCACCTCGAAGGGAATGCCGTTGGTAGATTTCACCCAGCTTGCCGTGAAGCCACTCATGTTGGGAACATCGGTGTTCTTGCCGGCCGAAGACACCAGGCCGATCAGCAAGCCGCCACTGGGGTCTAGATAGGCAATGTAATAGTCGCTTGGCAGTCGGGGCAGTTGAACTTTTTGCGATGCCAGCCGCTCTTCTAGCAGGGCAGGGTCCTCATGCTGCAAGGTCGATGCTGTCGAGTTGAGCAGGGTGTCGACGTTTTGTTGCAGGTAGGTTTTTAGCAGCGAAATCGTGCCAAGGCTTGAGACAAAAAGCAAAACGCCGATTAGGGCCACCGAAAGCGCGGTTAACTTGGTGCGCAGCGACATTCTTTCAAAAAAACCGGCTTCAACCCGACTCGGATTTTTGCGGCCATCCGGCTGAATCGAATCTGCTGATTCTGAAGGTCTGCCCTTTGGCAATTATTTCCCGTTCTTCGACTTATACATGTAGCCAACGCCGCGCTTGGTTTGAATCAGTGGCTCGGTGGTTAGCGGGTCAAGTTTCTTGCGCAGGTAAGACACGTATGATTCAACAATTCCCATCTCACCGTTGAAATCGTACTCCCAAACGTGATCCAAGATCTGAGCCTTGGTTAGCACTCGGTTTGGGTTTGACATCAAAAAGCGCAACAGTTTGTATTCGGTTGGGCTCAACTCGACATCAACTCCGTTGACCCAAACCTCGTGGGCGTCTTGGTTGATGGTGATTTCACCAACCGAAAGCGAAGAGTCTTCGGGCTCGGATGCCCGGGTGCGGCGCATGATGGCGTTTATGCGGGCCACGATTTCGTCGAGGCTGAAGGGCTTCGTGACATAGTCGTCGCCGCCAACCGTAAGGCCCGTGATCTTGTCTTCGGTTTCGTCACGCGCGGTCAGAAATAGCACCGGCGCGGTGATGCCCATCGATCGAATTTTTTTGGTGACGCTAAAGCCATTCATGTCTGGCAGCATCACGTCCATCAAAATAATGTCCGGGCTTTCCGATTCGGCCGCCTGAACCGCCGCCGAACCCGACCCAACCGCGAACACCGTGAATCCGGCGAAGCGCAAGCTGGTTGACAATAGGTCTCTGATGTTTGGCTCGTCGTCGCAGACGAGCACTTTAACGTTTTCCATAGGTACAGTCTCAGGGAGTTTGCTGAAAGATTGCTGAGAGTTGTTTGAATGTTTCCTGCTAGAACGATGGATGCCCGTTTGACGGCCGCACCGCATGCGGGGCATCCATAGTCAATCGCTAGTCGAGGTCAACCGCATCCAAGATTGTGTAGGCATAGCCCTGCTCGGCCAAGAATCTTTGGCGATTTTGGGCAAAGTCTTGATCTACGGTGTCTCTGGCAATCAGGGTATAGAAGCTTGCCGCCCGGCCATCGCCCTTTGGCCGAAGCAGACGACCGAGCCGCTGGGCTTCTTCCTGCCGGCTGCCGTAGGAGCCCGAAATCTGAATCGCGACCGAAGCTTCTGGCAGGTCAATCGAGAAGTTGGCAACTTTTGAAACCACGAGGGTCTTTTCGGTGCCGTCTCGGAAGGCCTGAAACAATCTTTCGCGCTCTTCGATGGGGGTTTCGCCGGTGATCTCGGGGGCCTTGAGGGCCGCCGAAACCGAGTGAATCTGGTCGAGGTACTGGCCAATTACCAAGGTCGGCTCACCTTGGTGCTTTTTCAACAGCGCTCGTATCACCGAGATTTTTACCGGCGAGGTGGCTGCAATGCGAT
Source organism: uncultured Rhodoluna sp. (assembly GCA_964563325.1). Taxonomy (GTDB): domain Bacteria; phylum Actinomycetota; class Actinomycetes; order Actinomycetales; family Microbacteriaceae; genus Rhodoluna. The sequence continues at coordinate 8,325 of CAZLWT010000047.1, forward strand.
ACCTGTCCTCTTGGCTGGCGATTGCGTAGTTGAGTCGCTCTTCCTCTGGCAGGTCGATGCGAACCTCGAAACATTCGGCCGGGGCAATGTAACCCTGAGCCTCAATTTCCTTCCACGGCGCGTCAAATCGCTTTGGCCCGATAAGCGAAAATACGTCGCCCTCTTTGCCGTCCTCGCGCACCAGGGTGGCGGTTAGCCCAAGGCGACGCCTGGCCTGAAGGTCGGCCGTCATCTTAAAGATTGGGGCTGGCAGCAGGTGAACCTCGTCGTAAACCACCAGACCCCAGTCGTTGGCGTCTAGCAGCGCCAGGTGCGCGTATTCGTTTTTACGCTTGGTGGTCAAAATCTGGTAGGTGGCGATGGTGACCGGCTTTACCTCTTTGAGCGAGCC